>JAGQPV010000226.1 GCA_020426545.1 Planctomycetaceae bacterium | reverse complement strand
TGCCGGCAATCCAGCTTTCGTGGCCTTCCACCTTCAACCGGGCGGATTCCGGTGCCTGGGGCACGGGAGGCGTCTTTGGTTTCTTCTTCGGATCAGCTGGTGGCTCGACTGCCGGTTCAATCGACAGATCCCAGCGGTGCAGGAGCGTATCCCGCGCGCCGGCGAACAGAAAGCGGTTCGACGGATCGTACCTCGCGACGAGGATCCCACGATCATGCGGCAGCTCGGCCGTCAGCCGGGTGGCGAACGGATCGGCTCCACCAGCGGGTGGCACATACTTCGGTGTGGTTTCGTCGGGGCTGTCACTCATACGCCAGGATCCCTGCGTCCGTCGGCCAGCTGGTTTGAACAGAAAAAACGGTCAGCTCAACAGTTCGCTGACGGCGGCCCGCTCGGGAGCACCGATGGGGACCTGGTTCCCGCCGACTTCCCAGGTGGCTTTCGGGTCGAGGCCCAGAGCCTTCACGTACGTGTGGAACATCTCGCCCACATGCACCGGCCGATCGACAATTTCCGTGCCATTCGCGTTGGTGGCGCCCAGCACGCCGCCCACCTGCACGCCACAGCCGCCCAGCACCACCGACCAGTTGGGCGGCCAGTGATCCCGACCGTTATCCGGCTGAATCTCGGGTGTACGGCCGAACTCGGTAATCAGCATCACCAGGGTGTGATCCAGCATGCCCCGTTCGTCGAGGTCTTCCAGCAGCGTGGCAAACGGCCGGTCGAATTCGCCCAGTTGTTCGAGATGAAAGTTGAAGTTCTCCATGTGGGAATCGTAATTGTTATGGGTGACCTTGACGCAGGTGACACCCTGTTCGAGCAGACGCCGGGCCATCAGGCAGTGGCGGCCGATATCGTGGGAACCGTACCGCTGTCGGTCCTGTTCGGATTCGCGGGACACATCGAACAGGGACTTCTGCCGGATCAGCCGGGAAGCCTGGTCGTAGCTGGCCTGATAGGCTTCGGTATGGGCCGTTCGCCGCCGCTGCGAAAACCGCTGGTCGGCCATGGTGCGGAGGCGATAGCGCACATCATCCTGCCCGGCATTGAACAGCTCGGGCTGGTCGATATTGCGTGGAGGCTGACCACCGCTGAGCACCAGCGAAGCATTGCGCGGTCCGAGGAAAGCGGCATCGGCCCGCGGGCCCCAGCGGGCGGGCGTGATGTGAATATTGCCGGGCAACTCGCCATTGCTGCCGAGCAATGTCGAGAAAGCCGGCCCCATCCACGGGTATGGCCCCTGCTGCGGCGGGCGGCCGGTCACCACATACTCGCGGGCCCCACCATGGCTGCCGGGCACCTTTTCGGCGAACATGCTGCGCACAACCGCCAGGCGATGGGCCTGCTTCGCCGTGAACGGCATCAGCTCGCTGAAGTGCGTGCCGGGCACGGATGTGGGAATCGCGCGGAACGGGCCACCGGTATCGGTTTTCGGTTTAGGATCGAACGATTCAAACTGGCTCAGCCCGCCGTTGAGCAGGAAGATGAGCACCTGCTTTTTGCGGCCTTCGATCTGTTTGGCCACGGCGGGGTGAATCAGCTGGCTCAACGCGCCGACACCCGCTGCACCAGCCAGGAGGTTCCCCAGCATGGAACGCCGCGAAACCAGATGATCGGCGGAACCGCAGGCGGAATCGAACATGGCGTGGGCTTCCTTTGAGGAGAACAGTGGCTGCCACGGGGCTGCCGTGCAGGTTTCGCCAGGCGGTACTTAATGGTTGAGACGGAACTCGGCCGAAGCAATCAGCGACCACACCAGCGTCGCCACACCCTGGCTGCGGTTCTGCCTGTGCTGCTGAAGGACCTCGGCCACCCACTGCCGTTCTTCGTCGGCCGGCAGGCGGTTGAAAACCGACAGATACAGTTCGTCCGCCAGCTGGTCGGCTTCGGTGAAGGTGGCGAGCTGCCCGGTGAGATTGTCTTTTTCGGGGGCGACCCAGGACAGCACGACTTCGCTGTTGGCCAGATACAGGGCCTGCGGCAGAGATGCGGAGAACTCGCCTTCCGGCTGCGCCGCCGCACTGCCGAAAATCGTGACAAACTCGGCAACCGTCTCGGCCCGCTTCGCCTGGCGGGCTTCGGCCAGCTTCGCGGCCGCTTCCTCCGGCGAAGCTTCTGGTTTGTCGTCCGGACCGGCATCGCCGGCCGGGGTGCTGTCTGCGGCAAGGGCCTGGTCGATACTGCGCAGCAGCACCGGCTCCGCCCGGGTGGCGATCAGCAGATTGTCAAACAGCTGCTCCGGGCTGAGCGCTTTCAATGGTGCCACGGCGAAGGAATCTTCGGGAATGTCGGCAGCGGCAGCGTTCTCCGGCAGCAGGCTGGAACGCTGATAAGTGCGGCTGAGTGCCAGTTCCCGCAGAAACCCGCGGCAGTCGAACTCTGATTCTGCCAGCCGGCTGGTCAACAGTTCGAGCAGGGCCGGGTGCGACGGGGGATTGGCGGAATGGTGCATATCCAGCGGATGGACCAGCCCGCGGCCCAGTATCAAAGCCCACAGCCGGTTCGCCAGGTTGCGGGAAAATTCGGGAGTCTGGCTGGTCGGCAGCCGTTCGGCCAGCAGCTGGCGGAGGCTGAACTTCGGCACGGCCCGCACGGTGCGCGAAGGGGTCTCGACATACTCGTCGCCCTTCTCGAACTCCGGAACTTCCAGCAGTGCTTCGATCAACCGGGGGCCGGTGGTGTGTGTTTTATCGGGCTCGAAAACCGATGCGTATTCGACTTCCCGCAGGACGTTTTCCTGCAGGACTGTGGTGCCATCCGGCTGGCGAAACGGTTTGCTGCCGGAGACGAACACTGCCAGCCCGTAGTAGTGGCGGTGCAGGTAATCGCTGATGTCCGGGTGATCGTGGCACTGGGCGCACTGCAGATTGACGCCCAGGAACAGCCGGGCGATATCCTGCACCAGGACGTCGCGGTCCACATCCCGATCGAGATAGAACTTCGCGGCCGGCCGCAGCTTCTCATCGACGCCATCGGCACCGAGAATCTCGGCCGCCAGCTGGTCCAGCGGTTTGTTCTCCGCGAAGGATGCGGCCAGCCAGGCCCGCCATTCCGGCGTGGTGACGTGTTTGTCCGGCCGCCGCTCCATCAGCATGACATCGAACACGGTTGCCATGCGGGCGGCGAATGCGTCGCTGGCCAGCAGCTCGTCGATCAGCTTTGTGCGTTTTTCGGGGTCGGAATCGGCGAGGAAAGCGCGGGCCACTGCGGCCGTGGGAATGGTGCCGGTCAGATCGAGTGAGATTCGCCGGAGAAACTCGGTATCGTCCGCGATTTCCGCGGGAGGCACCTTGAGTTCTGTCAGTCGACTCTCGATTGCCTGATCAATCAACTCATGCAGTGGCGGTTCGGCAGCAGGCACGCCCGACGGGAGGATCGCGGCGAGCAGCAGGACCACCAGCGGGTGCAGTTTGACAACCTGAGGCACGTGCAGGTTCCCGGCAGGCGTGACAGACGGTGCAGGCCAGTCGAATACTTCGGTCAGCAGTATTTTGCGGAGTCCGGATATCGGCTGGACGCAGATTGGACCAGGCGGCAGCGCAGGTGGAGGCCTGGACAGACGCATCAGCGTACACCATTATGTCACGGCGTGCAATCGCCGTCTGCTCCACGTTGTCGTGTCTATCTGTCTCCGTCAGTATGCGGTCAGCAGCAGCCGGTCATCTCTCGCTCGTCCGGCCTGCCCGTCAGGCGATGATCTCCTGCACCACGTTTCCGTGAACGTCGGTCAGGCGGTAGTCGCGACCCGCGTGCCGGTATGTCAGCCGTTCGTGATCGAGGCCCAGCAGGTGCAGAATGGTGGCGTGCAGGTCGTGCACATGCACGCGGCCTTCCGCCGGGCCAATCCCGTGTTCATCCGAGGAACCGTGCGTCAGTCCGCCTTTCACACCACCGCCGGCCAGCCAGGAGGAGAACACCTGGTGATGATGCTCGCGGCCTTTGGCCTCAGCACTGGTGTTGTACGGCGTGCGGCCGAACTCGGTGGTCCACACCAGCAGGGTATTGTCCAGCAGGCCCCGCTGTTTCAGGTCGGTAATCAGGGCAGCCTGCGGCTGGTCGATGGCGCGGGCCAGCGGCGCATGAGCCTGCATGTTCCCGTGCGAATCCCAGTTTCCACCCGAGCCGGAACCGGTATCGATCAGCTCGATAAACCGCACGCCCCGTTCAATCAGCCGGCGGGCGACCAGACACTGCCAGCCAAACCCCTTGTTGTCGCCAGGCTTCAAACCGTAGGACTGCAGGGTGGCTTCCGTCTCCTGGCCGATATCGAAGGCTTCGGGGGCTTCCCGCTGCATGCCGAAGGCTGTTTCAAAGGAGCGAATCCTGGCTTCCAGCGCGGCATCGCCCGGCCGCTGTGCCAGGTGCATGCTGTTGAAGCGGTCCCGCAGAGCCAGTTCCAGCCGCTGCAGGTTCTCGCCGGGAGACAGCGATTTCACGTTCGGCAACGGGTTCGGCCCCGGCAGTACGTGCGTGCCCTGGTGACAGCCGGGTAGAAAGTCGCTGCCCCAGACCTGAGCCCCGGCGTAAGGCGCCGCGGGGGCCAGCACCATGAACGAGGGCAGATTGCGGTTCTCGGTCCCCAGGCCATAACTGACCCACGAACCAATCCCCGGCCGGGCGAAATTGAACGAGCCGGTGTGCATGCCCATCGTGGCTTTATCGTGTCCGGTGTGGTCTCCCTCCACCGAGTTGAGAATGCACACTTCGTCGATCACCTGGCCCAGGTGCGGAAACAGATCGCTGACCCAGGTGCCGCTTTCGCCGTACTGACGGAAGTTCCAGTCCGGCCGCTTGAGGAACCGCTTGAACTCACCCAGCTTGCCCTGCCAGTTGTCGATGGTCACGGTTTTGCCGTGATCGGCGAACAGCTGCGGCCGGTAGTCGAAGGTATCGACGTGCGAGGCCCCGCCGGTGGAGAACATGAAAATCACGTTCGTGGCCCGCGGCGGGAAATGCGGTTCCCGCGGAGCGAGCGGATCGACCGCGGCACCGGTGGCACCATCTGCCCGGGCCTCATCGGCCAGCATGCCGGCCAGGGCAATCGAACCGAACCCGCCCGCTGCGCGGCCCAGCATGGCCCGCCGCGAGAGTCCACCCGTCGACGGTTCCATGGCACTCTGTGACATATCTGTCATCGTTCACCTCATTATTGTCATCCGGCTGATTGACCGGAGTGTTGTCAGTCTTGCTGTCTCAGGTCAGGCTATCGGCTGGGCTGAGCAATGCGTCCAGGGTGGTCTATCCCGTTCTTGTTTCTGCGCTCCGACTGAATTGCCTGCCCTGTCTTGTAGGTCAGGCTGTGCCTGACGTCCTTCCCGATCCAGAAATCGCCGGGATCAACATTTCCGTATCTGCCGGGTTATGCCTTAGCCTGTAGGTCAGGCTATTGCCTGACGAATCTTCTCTTATGACTAACCGGGAACAAATTCCGGCTCGTGGCTGGGCCGCTGCCGTCGGAATAAGAATATCCTGTATTCCGGTAAACAGGCCAGGCACAGCCTGAACTACTCAATCTCAGGAAAGAAGTCAGGCAATAGCCTGACCTACGCACTACTTTTTCCAGCTCTGTCAGTCGATATACAGGAAACCGTTGCTGGTCATCAGCACGCGGGCCAGGGCGCTCCAGGCAGCTTCCGCGTTCGCCGCGCCGCCCTGGCTGGCGGGAAGCATCTGCCGGTACCGGGCCAGGAAATCCGCTGCGGAGGCGGCTTCTGCCTCGGTGGGCGGGCGGTTAAACGTCAGCTCGAAGGCCAGGGCAATCTGTTCGGTTTCGGCCGAGGCTCCGCTCTGCACCCGTTTCGCGAACGAGGCGGACCGCTGATGCACGAACGGCGAGTTCATCAGGTACAGGCTCTGCGTGGGGGTGATGGTCGTGCCCCTGATGGCCGTGCTGATGTTGGGGTCGGCCGCGTCGAACAGCTGCAGGAAGGGGTGCCTGCGGGACCGCTGAATCATCAGATACACGCTGCGATGGTCGGAGTCGTACACCGCATGGAACGGGTAGTGAATGGTGTACTTCCACTGGCTGACATCCGGGAAAGGATGCGGGCCGCCCTGGTCGGGGTTGAGGTCTCCGCTGACGGCCAGCATCGCATCGCGAATCGATTCCGCATCGAGCGGACGACGCCGGTGCCGGCCAAACAGCGTATTGGCCGGGTCGTGCTCGACATGCGATGCTTCTTCCACAGCGGCCAGGCGGTACACGCGGGACAGCACAATCCGCCTGACCAGTTGTTTCAGCGACCAGCCATCGGCCATGAAGCCCGTTGCCAGGTGATCGAGCAGTTCGGGATGGGACGGCAGCTCGCCCCGCACACCGAAATCGCTGGGCGTATTCACCAGCCCGCGGCCCAGCAGCTGCTGCCACACGCGGTTGGTCATCACCCGGGCGGTCAGCGGGTTGGCGGGATCCGTCAGCCACTGTGCCAGCTGCAGACGGCCGCTGCCGGTTGCGTCTTCAGGCAACGTCTCGCCGCCCAGAATCTCCAGAAACCCCCGCGGAACTTCCTCGGCCAGTCGCAGCGGTTCGCCCCGCAGCTGCAGCCGGGTGTTGGCCGGTGTGCCCTCCATCACTCCGTAGGCCACGGGAACCGTGACTTCGGCCATCAGCTGCTGCCGGCGGGCGGCCAGTTCCTTCTCGCGGGCTTCGAGGGCGGCCAGCTGCTCGCGGGTCTTTGCGAGTTCTTCATTCGTTCGGGTTGCGGCGACGGGAGCAGGTTCCGCGGGCAGCGGAGCAAACGGTTCCAACTGACCGACCACGTTGTCCACATCGCGATACGGGACGGGGCCCGGTGTCTGCCCGAAGCCATCGCAGACGAAGGTATTGAACACACCATCCCACCCGGGGGCAGCGGCGAAATCGGTGAACTCCACCATATCGCCGGGGCTGCCGATGCGGCCGGAGAACGTCTTCGTCGCCATATCGACCGTCAGCTGCAGGTTGTACCACGTGCCGGTTTTCAGCTGCCGCACTTCCTGGAAGGCGTTGCCGTTCCGCACGCGGAGGCTGTCCGCATCGACGCTCATTTCAATCGCCAGCGACTGGATCGCTCCCCGGCCGAGATAGAACCGGTACGAGCCCTTGCCGTCCTGCGTGCTGACCGTGCGGAAGTCGATATTGAAGTGGAACCGGGGCGTCTGCTTCACCGTGACATCGGTGAATTCCTGGCGGATACCGTCGGTCTGCTTGCCGGTGCCGAAGCGAATGCCCTGTGAGCCGACGGGCAGCACATGCGAGAACGGACTCTGAGCTTCCGCGAGAATCGTATTCGGGCCGGCGGCCAGCCACGGTTTCCCGCCGGGTTTGCCGGTCTGCTGCAGTTCCCAGCCGGGATCCCGGCTGACGCCCGTCTGCACGTGCGGGGTAATGCGGCCTCGTTCCCGGTCGATTTCGGCCTGCTCGGCATCCAGCACGGCCAGCCGGGCATCCAGCTTCTGCTTTGCGACCGCCTGCTCGGCCGGAGTCGTCAGCGGGACCAGATTATGCGGCTTCTTATGTTCCTCGCCGCCGGGGAAGCTGTAACTGGTGCTGGAGAAAATGCCATACAGGGCATAATAATCGCGGGCGGTAATGGCATCGTACTTATGATCGTGGCAGCGGGCACAGCCGATGGACAGCCCCAGCACCGACCGGCCCAGTGTCTCCAGCGTGTCGGCAATATCGAGGTGCTGAAACTCGGTATTGATGTTGTAGCCGAACCGTTTGGTCACGGCGATATAGCCTGTGGCTTTCACCAGCTCCGCGTATTCCGCGGGAGAAATGTTACCGTTTTCCGCCGCCTGCTTCGCGAGGATGTCTCCGGCAATCTGCTCCTGCAGAAAGCGGTCATACGGTTTATCGGCATTCAGCGAATCGATCACGTAATTGCGGTACTTCCACGCTTCGCGAATGGGGTAGTCGGCCCCGTCGCCCGCGGTGTCGGCATAACGGGCAAGGTCCAGCCAGTGCCGGCCCCACCGTTCGCCATAATGGGGCGAAGCGAGCAGGCGGTCGACCACGCGGGGCCAGGCTTCGGCCGTGTCGTCCGCCTGGAAGCTGTGAATCTCGGCCGGAGTCGGCGGCAGGCCGGTCAGGTCGAAGGTTACTCGCCTGAGCAGGGCGAGCCGTTCGGCATCCGCCACGGGTTTCAGCTGCTCCGCTTCCAGCCGGGCCAGAATGAACCGGTCGATGTCGGTCGTCGGCCAGTCAGCCTGCTCGACAGCGGGAACCGGAGGATTCCGTACGGGCAGGTAAGCCCAGTGCTGGCGGTCCTCGTCGGAAATCGGCCCGCTGCGCAGTCCGCCTGCTCCGGGATCGGGCGAAGCGGAACCCGCCGGCCAGTATGCTCCCGCGAGAATCCACTTCGTCAGAATGTCCCGCTGGGCTTTGGGCAGTTTGCCATCGGGCGGCATCTGCGTGTCGCCCTCATAACTGATGGCGTCCAGCAGACGGCTCTGCTGCGGCTGCTTCTCGTTGAAGGCGGGGCCGCTGT
>JAGQPV010000225.1 GCA_020426545.1 Planctomycetaceae bacterium | reverse complement strand
TGCAGACCACGGGACAGATCCTCGGCGAGTTCTTTCAGCTTCCTGAAACGCTGATTGACCAGGTGCTGCGGCAGCAGGCCCAGACCCGTCCGCCGCCTTCCCCGGAAGAACAGGAGCAGCTGCGACAGAAACTCCGCGGCTTCAGCGAACTGCGGGGCCGGGAACTGATCCGCCATCTGCTGACCTACGACGAACTGCGCAAGCGGAGCGACATCTGGGAGATTCATCTCTCGCCGGGCGGCCTGGTGGAATTTCGCTCGAATGGAATTGTCCGCCGCTTCCGGGCTGAAACAATTGAAGAGTTCGCCTTCGGCATGTTTGCCACCTACAAGAGTCTGCCGGAACCTAAAGGGCTGGTCATCCTGCTGATGTCCTACGGCGATATCCTGGTTGGACAGAGAAGGGCCGCCATGGCCGGGCTGCCCATTGTGACCGACCGCATGCGGAGAGACTCCGGCGGCCGCACCCGGTTTGAGTATGCTGTTCTCGGTTTCGAACCGGACCGTCCGCCGCTGGAATAACAGCCGCTGTTCAAGGAATCATTCGCAGTCCGTCACCCGGAATGTCCGCCTGTCGGCGGTGCAGACCTCAGGCCATTCAGACCGTCAGTCGCCCGGCCCACTGCGGGAGACTGGAGCGACAGGACTGCGAGCCATGCAGCTTCCCGCGGGAATTCGTGCGGCTGCGCAATGCCATCACCCGGAAATCATGCACTGACCGAGCACGAGGTAATCAGATGAAACTTGCAAGAAACGGCGCACTGCTGGCGGGACTGGCGGCGCTGGGCCTGTGGCTCGGCGGACTGTTCGATGGCTTCGGGGGAGGCTCCGGTGGCGACGGAGCCGTGAGCATGCTGCCCCGGGATTCGGCCTCCTCCACCGTGGAGCAGCCTGAAAACACGTCTGTCACCGTCACCGATGTGCCGCCAGATAAAGTGGTTGATACGGAAGTCGACCCCACGGAAGAGGCCCTCCGGCAGAACACCCGCGTAGTCGAACTGACCGTCGACGTGCGGGAGTTCTCTCTGCAGTACACCAGCAACGGCGAATCGCTGCTGCAGCCCGTTCCGCTGGAGCAGATTGTGGCGCTGGTCAGAAATGCGCCGGGCGATGAGGAAGGCGTGAAGGTGCGGGTGCGGGTTCCGCCCACTGCCTATACCTCCGCCGAATCTCAGCTCCGCGAGGCGCTGCAGGCGGCCGACATTCCGGAAGACGCGCAGCGGTGGACCTACTGACCTGGCGCGGCGGGCCGCGTCAGGTGGCAGGCGAAGCAATCACATTCAGTCCGCAGGCCTGTTTGGCCTGGTTCAGCACCTGCCGCCCGCGTTCCCTGGCAGTGCGGGCACCGGCCTGCAGAATGTCTTCCACGGTATCGGGGCGGGCTTCCAGCTCGGCCCTTCTGGTGCGGGCGTCAGCAAAATACTCCATGGCGGCTTCAAACAGCTCCTGCTTGGCTTCGCCATAACCCATGCCGCCGGCCCGGTAACGGGCAGCCAGGGCTTCCTGCTGCTCGGGTGTCGAGAACAGCCGGTACAGCGTGAACACCGAGCAGGTTTCCGGATCCTTGGGTTCCTCCACGGGAGTGGAATCCGTTTTGATCTTCATGATGGTCTTCCGCAGCTTCTTCTCCGGCAGGAAGATCTCAATCACGTTGCCGTAGCTCTTCGACATCTTCTCGCCATCGATGCCGGGCACCCGGGCGGTTTCCTCCAGCACGTGCGGTTCCGGCAGGTGGAACACTTCACCGTACTGGCTGTTGAACCGCTGGGCCAGGTCGCGGGTCACCTCGATGTGCTGGATCTGATCGCTGCCGACCGGCACCACTTCGCTGCCATACAGCAGAATGTCGGCCGCCATCAGCACGGGATAGGTAAACAGGCCCGCGTCAGCGGTCAGCCCTTTGGCCTTCTTGTCCTTATAGGCGTGACACTTCTCCAGCAGGCTCATCTGCGTCATCGTCATCAGCAGCCACGTCAGCTCGGTCACCTCGGGAACATCCGACTGACGGAATAACGTCGCCTGTGCCGGGTCCAGCCCGAGGGCCAGCAGGTCGATGGCGGCTTCCCGGGTAAGTTCCCGCAACCGGGCCGCTTCATGAATTGTGGTCAGCGCGTGCAGGTCGGCAATGAAGTAGTACGACTGCTCATTCCCCTGCAGGGTGATGTACTGACGCACGGCTCCAAACCAGTTGCCCCAGTGAAAGCGTCCCGTTGGCTGAATTCCCGAAAGCACCCGCATAGGTCACACCCGCCGCTGTGTCAGTCTCTGGTGATGAATTCGCAGTCTGATCCTGCTCCGCCGGGCCACATCCTGGCTGTTCTGCCGGCTGGAGAACAGTGTACGCGTGGAAGAACCACGGATGCCAGTGCGCCAGCCGAACCCGGCGAACAGTGAGGGCTCCGGACCGCAGCAGCCGGCCGGGACACACGGCAACACCCCCGACCAGACGATCACACCACAGCGAACGATGCCCGTCCGCGGACGGCACGAAGGCTCGGCTGTTCACAGGCCGGGGCGAAATATCCCGGCGGAAGAATAACCCCGCGGAAGAATCTCACGGGATTTCCACCCATGGCGCGCAGCTGCCAGCATGGGCCGACGTCAGACAAGGCCGGTCAGTCGGCGAGGGAACTCCCTCAAGTCTGTCACCAGTCGAAGGTGGTGCGACATCGCCGGTCAATCCGCCCTGCGGGTGCAGTCACGACCTCGCTGACCCGTCAGGCCAGCAGTGCCAGTCCCAGTGCCGCTGCCTGATCAGTGCGAGCCGGGGTCGCTTTGTACGGTGGCCACTCTGTGCGGTGACAGCGGCCTCCCTGCCATTCAGTCGGCATCCTGCAGACCGGATTGATACGGCCTGCCAGACCTGGTCCGGTCACGGAATCCGGGTATCCGGCAGGTGCCGGTTCGGGGTTGGCACCAGGGCCATTCCGCACAATATCCCCTGCCACTGAACAGGCTTCCCTTCCGGCTTCGCGTACACGGCATGTTCGCGGGCACGCTGGTTCAGACTGCCAGCTGCCGGCAGCCGATGCCGAAAACGGCACTGGCGCTTCCGCGGGGAAACTCCGGAAGCAGCCCGGCTGGTTCGCCCGACGAACGGGCTGACCAGCAGGATGATATTCCGGACCGTCCACTCAGATCACGCCGCCATGCGTCCGGTAGGGGGTGGCCACATCGGGCATATCGAGTGCCCAGATTCGTTCCCAGATGTTGGGAATATGCCGCAGACCTTCCGATACGAAAATCAGCTGGCGTGCCCGTCGATCGCGGGAAGACGAATAGATGGGGACAATGCACCCCACCTGGACAGCGGCCGTCGCCAGCAACAGACCTGTCAGCATGTACTTCCGCATGGTATTCCTCCATGGACGAGCGGATTCCGCCGGATGGCGTCATGTGTTGGCAATTCACCAGCAGGCATTCATGCGGTGATGCCTGCTTCGGTCGCGGCGGCTGTCTCAACTGCCTGGCAGGTCAGATCCTCCGACCCGCCTCACAGTCTGCCACTTCCGCAGGTGAATGAAGTCCAGCTTCACTCCGGGCGGGCAGCCGGCACAAGTAGCCGCAGAATTCTTATCGGCGTACCGCAACCGGCAAAGTCACACAATCCGCTGGAATTTCCCGAAGAATCGGAAGAACCGTTGCTGCCCCGGTAACCAGACGTCCAACTGATGGCACATCCCTCGGCAGATCAGGCGCCGCAGGGAAACACGACAGAGGCGGAAACGCACAGATCCCGCGAGCGACTGCCCTGTGGCTGGCCAGCCTGGCCTGGAAGAACAGGTGCAGGAAGACCAGCAGACGGCTTCAGCCGTGCTGGACCACACTGCCTGCCCCACACTACCGGGCTTACCCGCCCTCATTCGCCGGGACGGTGCCCGAAACTGCCATAACCCGTGTGCTGGCTGTTACCTGAGGCCGTAGAGGAATCCGACGAGTTCTCTCCGGGCCGGTGTTCCGGCGGGGAGGGAGGCCGCGAATCAACCGGGCTGGCAGAAGGAGCAGGAGGCGGATTGCCGAGAGAAACCGGCCGGGACGCCTGACCAGACGCAGGCTCTGGCGGCAGCGCCGCCCGGGCGCGGGCGGCTTCCTCTTCATCGAGCAGGCGAACCCGCTCTTCCATTTCCTTGCCCGGCTTGAACGTGACGACGTACTTCTCAGCAACGTCGACCTGATCGCCAGTGCGCGGATTGCGGGCCTTGCGGGCTGCCCGTTTTTTGACCTCAAACACGCCGAAGTTCCGCAGCTCGATCCGCTTGTCGGTGACAAGCGTCTCAACGATCGCATCGAACGTCTTCTGGACGATCTGCTTCGTTTTGAGTTGCGTCAGATCAACTTCTTCGGAAATCTGTTTGACGATTTCTTTCTTCGTCACGACGGAGGTCTCCACGCAGGGGGGTACCCTCGAACGGCTTCGCTCCTCCAGTGAGCTGAGCCCGTGCGTCTCAACTATAGTTGCAATCTGTACTTAAAGTCAAGTCGATTCCCGCCGCCGTCGACGGAACTCCCCATGAAGACCGCCGCCCCCGCCGCATGAGCGAGCCGTACCCGCTGGCGAAACGGCGCTGTCCCAGGGCGAATTCCACCAGTAACCAGTCGACCGGTCGACTTCACAGAGCCCCGGCCGTTTCCCCTCACCACGCAGGCCCCGGCAGTCATCCGACAGCGGCGGCAGCAGTGCAGGCAGCGGCCGGTCTTCAGCAATTCAGACAGCGATTCAGATATCGACGATGGAAGCCTGCTGTTCGATCTGTTCCAGACTGAAGAAGTCTCCCTGTCCGGAACCAGGACACTGCTGGCATGTCTTCCGCCAGGTCTCTTCGGACTGCAGGTTGGAATTCCAGAACGGCCATGTTCTGCACTGGGCCGGTCGCACCGGATAGACCGTGCAGCCCCTGGTCTCGCCATCGAAGAAGGTGCAGTCTCCGTTGGCAAATTCCCGCAGGGTCACCTTCGGGCCAACCAGCCGGGTGTGCATCAGCCGCACCTCTCCGATGGACTTGCCGAGATGGTCGGCGATGGTCCGCAACTCGTCATCCGTCACCCAGACAGCGCCTGGTTCTCCCGTACAGCAGTCGCCACAGCCCGTGCAGCGAAAACGGAGCCCGTCCCGATACCACGGCCCGTCATCCGTCCCTTCCACCGGTGAGGAACTTTCCGCTCCGGCAGCTTCGGAAGAGGGGTGCTGTTCATCCATTGCGCTGCTTCTCCTGACTCTCGTTCTTCCGCGGGCCGGCGGCGGGCTGAGTTCGCCGGTTCACGGAATGTTCTGTCATGGGCCCGGCCTCAACGGTCCGGCCGAGTGCCTGGCGGTTCGTCTGACGGCGCATCCGGCGAGGTGGTATACCAGGACGTGACAGCCGGCTGCCCCGTGAAGTTCGGGCCGGCCTGATCGTCGGCTCCGGCGTACCGGAAGGGAAACCGCACCCGGCAGCGCCCGCGGGCGGAGACCAGCCGGGTACCGACATCGTACTGCAGCCCCTGTTCCCGCAGTTTCTGCTGATTCGCGGCTGGCGTCCAGTCACCATGGCGGCCAGCCAGATTACGCAGATCGAGGTGAGCCACAAACCGGCCCTCTGGTTTCAGCCACGAGACCGCCCGGGCGATCAGATCGAGTTTATCGCCAATGTAGTGCAGGCCATGCACGCAGGTGATCAGGTCGTACGCCTGCTCCGGCTCCCACCGGTGCAGCGAAGCACATTCCAGCCGCACATGCGGCAGCGGGGTGGCGGGCACGGCGAACTGATCTACCAGGTCGATGCCATGAATGGTGACCCGCCCGGCGAGACCAGACGAGGCGACCGATGCTCCCGCCTGCAGCAGCGCCCGCCCCGTGCCACAGCACAGGTCCAGCCAGCTGACTGCAGGTTCCTCCCCCAGCCGCTGTTCCAGAAGATCCAGCGGATTCCACGGCAGCTCCGCCGTATAGCCGTTCGTCCCGCACAGTTCCCGCTCGCGGTTCATGCGGCAGTTGGCCACCGTTTCCGACCATTCCAGCACCTGATCGTCGAGCAGCGGGCGGGACATGCAGGAAGCCCGTTCAGAGGGAACCACTGGTGAACAACATTACCGCCTCATTCTACCAGAATCGCCAGGCTCGGCGCGGCGGAACCCGTGCGGCGAAGCCACTCGAAGCAAGCAACCTCCTTCACATCCTTCGGCCAGCTGCGCCAGAAAATGCTTGCAGCCATGGAGTAACACGGGCATCTTCAGTGCTGGCGACAGACAGCTGCCGCCGGCACGGATACGACTTTTCCATCCTCCCCACTGAGACAAGGTGCCCATGTCGATGTCATCAGCCGGACAACTGACAGCCAGCAAGCCGCACAGCCTCAACCACCAGCCCCCGCCATCTGTCCGCCTGATGCGAACCATCGGCCTGGCCCTGCTGCTGACTTTCAGCTGCTCGCCGGCATCACTCCGGGCCGATCAGAAATGGGTACCACCTGGAGCAGAAGGCAACAGCACCCCCGCGGCCACCGCCCGCCAGGCTCTCACCGCCCCCGCAGTCACCATTACCAGCACGCCCAAACCCACCGCCGACGTTTCAGAATTCACCCGGGAATACATCATCGAGCTGGAGCGGTTCGAGATCGACCACACAGGCCAGCACCCCGTGGAAACGTCCCGCGGAATCAACCGGGCCCTGCAGCACGCGAAGACAATCAAAGCCAACCGCATCGTGTTCCCGCCGGGAACGTATCTCATCAGCGAGACCGACCCGATCATTCTGGATCATCAGAACACGATCATCGACCTCAACGGGGCCACGCTGCAGATCAACACGAACGACCAGCCGAAGTACGCCATCGTCGAAATTGTGGATGGTGCGGAGAACCTGCGGCTGACCGACGGATTCCTCAAAGGCGACCGCGACCAGCACGATTACAGCTCGAACCACGGGGCGCATGAATGGGGGCACGGCCTGATCGTGACCAGCGGCCGCAACCTGGAAATCGACCATCTGACCGTCACCAATGTCACGGGCGACGGGGCCAATTCCCGCATGACGGGTGCCCGCACACGCCCGGAACTGCTGGCCCGCATCAACCATTCCCTCTACCGCAAACACCTGGAACCCGGCAGGTTCTCGGCGGAGGGAACGAAGATCGACAGTGCGGAGAACATCAGGACCATCGAGCCGCTGGACATCACCCGCTGCGGCGGGGAGTTCGAGTTCGGCTACTCCACCGGTTACCTGGGTTATCCGTTCATCCGCAGCCGGGTCTACCGGGCCTGCTTCTACGATGCCGACAGAACATTTCTCGAAGACCGGCAGTGCCTGCAGTTCCGCAAGGTGCAGGTACCCGCTAATGCCGCCTTCGTGCACCTGGAGTTTGAGCAGCCCAGCGTGCCCGAGGAACCCGTTCATGCGGGCGCCGGCAGGGGCAGCTTTGTCGGCCGCATCTCCAGCTTCACCCCGCCGACCGATGTCCATTTCCACCACAACACGCTCCAGGGCAACCGGCGGCTGGGTCTGGGGTACTGCGGGGGACGCCGCTGGCTGATCGAAGAAAACCTGTTCGCCGGCAACGGCGGGACAGCCCCCGCCTACGGGATCGATCTCGAGGACGGCTGGGAATTCATGCAGGATGTGGTCATCCGCAATAACCGGTTTCGCGACAACGTGGCTGGCGACCTGGTGATCTGTGCCGGCAGCGAACTGCTGATCGAGGACAACGTCTTCGAAAAGAACGTGGCCGTACATGCCCGGCCCCACAACTACACGTTCCGCAACAACCGGTTCACCGGGGGCAACATCACGTTCAAAACCCGCACCGGCGTGGCCACCTTCGAAGGCAATACCTACGAGAACTGCACGCTGTCCATCATGTATGACACGAGCGCCGTGGCCGATGGCCTGTACCGCCGGCCGGAGGAACAGCTGGCCACACCCCCGCTGAGACTCAGCAACGAAACGCTGCTCAACGTAACGCGCATCACCGGCACCTATTTTGATTTCGACAACGCGACCCTGAAGCAGACGCACTTCATCGCGGGAGACGAGACCAGCCTGGTCCGCTTCCACAAGTGCCGTCTGAGCGACAGCAGCATCATCTATGAAGCTGCCGACACACCAGTGCGGGTAGACTTTGCCAGCTGCAGCGGCGAACTCAATGCAACCGGGCCGGGTCAGGAACGTCGCCAGTTCGTTGGTCAATCGGCTCCCTGACGTACGCCAGACTGTACAAAGAGTTTTGTCCCATTGTTGTGAGATTTGCCATGCAGATTCGCGACTGGCAGGAATTCTACGACTCGCTGATCATCGAGATCAATCCGCCCGAAATGGAAATCTGGCGGCCTACTGTCGCCGACCTGGATGCCTTTGAGAGTGAAACGGGGTTCAAACTGCCGCAAAGCTACCGCGAGTTCATCCTCATCTTCGGGCCGGGCACAATGGCCGGGTCGATACAAATTGCGGCGCCCGGCTACCCTGTCGAAGAGTCCCTGTTTAACCTTGCCTATCGAAATACCTGGCGGGAATCACCGTCTGA
>JAGQPV010000224.1 GCA_020426545.1 Planctomycetaceae bacterium | reverse complement strand
GATTGAAGGCGTCCCTGGTTCCGAGGCCCGCGACCAGGCCACCTTCAAGGTCGATAAACTGACCGAGCCGAAACATTACGGCCTGCACCGGCACTTTACGGGCGGGTCTTCCGTGCTGATGTTCGGCGGCGGAATGAAGCGGGGCTTCCTGTACGGGGCCACCGCGCCCGAGCGGCCCTGCCTGGCGATTGAGAACCCGGTGTCTGTGATGGACCTGCACGCGACCATCTTCGAGGCGATGGGCGTCAGCCCGAAAACCGCGTTCGACGTGGAACGCCGCCCGTTCTATGCCACCAGAGACGGCCACGGCCAGCCCGTGCGGGAGTTGTTTGCGTGAGGTGGGCCAAGCGACCGGCACGCGTGGGGCGAAATGCAGGATACTCTCCCGAGGTTTCTCCCTTCTGACCGCAATGACCATGACGCCGCTAAATCCCAGCCGCATGCGGAATACACTTTCCATCGCCGTCGCGCTGGCTCTGTTGTGGCTGCCGTTTGCCTGGGTGCTGCTGAGGGACGGTCGCTGGACCAGCTACCGGCTGATGTGGGTCAGAATGCTTCCCATTCTGCCGGGGTTTTCCGTCGGCATGCTGTTTCATCCGCACGACGGAGCCATGCTGACCGGCATGGCCGCAGCAACGGTCTGTCATGTGCTGGTGCTGGTGTGGCTCTGCCGGCGGGGCGGCTGGTGGATCGGCGCCGCGTGGTTGCTGGCACTGCTCATCGGGGGCCTGGCGTCGGGCTTTGCGTGGGCCGTTTATCATGTCTGACACAGGTTGAGTCCGCCGCCGCCGCAGGTCAGACTGATGGCCATTCGCGGCTGGCGGAGTGGGCATGCATCCGGCGGCATGGTCGCTGGATTCAGAATGTGCCTGTCGGGTCGACAGGCACTCCTGCCGGAAGACAGCCTGGCTGGGGAGCCGCCCACACCTGAAGGGGCACAGCACCAGGGCGGGCTGTGGGCGACCCGCGTCACTGCAATACTTCAGAAGCTCATTGATCTGGCAGCGGGCGGCGCGGCCCGCTGCGACAGATGCATCAGCAGCGAATATCGGACCTGATCGGCCAGGCCAGTTGGGACTGGGGCCGGCGGGCCATCATTGTGCCTGCGGCAGAATAGCTCCGCACACAGAGGTGACGTTAATCTCACGCTCATCGCGGACATCGGCAATGTCCTGCTGGAGCATCAGCGCGTGGCAGCGGCGGTAAGCCTCGGCCTCGCAATCCCAACGTTTCGCGAGGGGCACCTGCCGGCGTCCAGTCTGGACGTACCACATATCGTTGAATTTCCGGAACCACGGCTTTGGCTGACGCATGTTGAACCTTCCAGTCTGTGACGAAACACGCCGCAGTGGACTGAAAGGTTCACTGTGGACTCCAACCGGCTGCCACCGGTGCGGACCACTTTCTCTGCAATCAACTCTGCAGGAACCAGATTCTGGCGGAATTCACCGTTTTTTTTGCCGATATAAACTATTGTCAGGAAAAGGTTTAGAAAAGTCGGGGCGACAAGATTTGAACTTGCGACCTCTGCGTCCCGAACGCAGCGCTCTACCAGGCTGAGCCACGCCCCGATGTTTTTGCCTGAACGAAATTCAGGCCTGTGTTCTGCCGCCTGATCAGGAATCAGGTCTGTCTGTCCCCACTCTGCAGGTTGCCGAATCTGATCCGGGGAGCAGAATGGACAGCCGGAAAACAGACGATTCCGGCGACTGAGAATGGGATCTCACTTCCTGCTGGAGCCGAGGGCAACCACAGGAACAGACGCCGGAACTCACGCATTCTAGCAGCCAGCTCCGGCAGGTCAACGCAGGCTCACAAGGCAGACCAGGAAAGGGGCCCGGGCGGCCGGCGACCGGCAGGATCTGCCGGATCGGTCTTTCCCGAAATTCCCGAGACTGCTAAATTCTCCGCTGTGACAGGAATTTCCGCTGCTGCAGACCGCCGAATCGGCTGGTGCAGCAGTGTATGAGTGACTGCTGCAGTTCGTTCCGCTCGTTCACAACCGGCCTGGGCCGGGGCCGTTGTGATTCCGGACCGCACGGTGGGGGCAGTCGTTCATCGGGTGAGCAGATTTGGATGCGGTGTCGCCTTCCCGGCTGGGAGAGTGACCTGTTCCTGGAGTACAGAGCCTGGAAGGTGGTGTACTGATCTGCGTGAATGAGAGCTTCTCACTCGAGCCCGTACAGGCCAATCACGCCCGATACCGGGCACGAGGCGGAAGGGAATCTGCCATGAGCAGTCAATTGCTGCGTTTTCTGCATGTGGCCCATGCACAGCTGGCCGGTCGCGTACGGGGGCTGTCCCGTCTGCCGGCCGATACCGGACTGATTGCCGCGGACGCGGCGGAAGATGCGTTCCGCCGGATGATCGATCGCGCTGTGTACGAGGCGGTGGATTTTGTTCTACTGGCTGGCGACACGTTCCGCGAAGCGGACCACAGCCTGGTGGCGCGGGTGGCTGTGCTGGCCGCGGCCCGGGAACTGGACGAGCACGGTATTCCGCTGGTGGTGGTGCCTGGTCCGGCTGATCCGCTGCCGGCATGGCAGGCCATTGGCGATCTGCCGCCGAATGTGATCATCCCCCAGTTGTATCAGCCGGCCTCCATCCCCGTGCAGGGGCCGGTGCCCGTGCAGCTGACATGCATTTCCGGGAATGCTAATGGCGTGGCTCCGCCACCCGCCGATGGTGCCATTCACCTGCTGTGCTGCCCTGCCGACCAGTGGGTTGCTCCCGCTCATGGCCTGCCCACGGGTGTTCCCGCAGCTGCGCTGCCTGTGGCTAAGCCGGCTGGCGAGACTCATACAGGAACAGTTCGCCCGCAGGTTCCCACGGCTGCGGCCGTCGCTGCGAAAGTCACCAGCTACGTGTCGGTGCTGCTTTCCGGCTCGCACCGGAGGTCGACTTCGCGGGCGGGCGGAACGCTGGTGCATCATCCCGGCAGTCTGGTGCCGGCCAGCAGTGAGGACCACGGGGCTCATGGGTGCTCGCTGGTGGAGGTCAGCGGGGCTGGCCATGCCGATTGCCGGCTGATTCCGCTGTCGCCGATTCGATTTGAACAGATCGAGCTGACCGCCGGCCCGTCGATGTCGACGGAAGAGCTGCAGGAAGAAATGCTGCGGCGGCTGGGGCATCTCGAACCGCACGATGATGAAGAGCTGTGGCACATTCACTGGGAGATCAGCGGTCGGGGGCCGCTGGTCGAACGTCTGGCTGGTTCCGGGCTGGTGTGCGAAATGGCCGACGGACTGCGGGAACAGCTGGAGTCCGCGGGGGACATCATGCTGACACACTCGGCCCGGGTGGAATTTTCGGTTCCCCGGCAGCTGGCGGCCGGGGAGAACGGTCCGGCTGCCGCGATGGGGCCGCATCCCGAGTTGAGCAACCCGTTCTTCGAGGCGCTCAGGGACTATCGGGCGGAGGGCCAGGTGGCACAGGTGGCCCGCCTGCTGGAGAGCATTCGTCCGGAAAGCAGTCGGGCCGAACAGAACGGCAAACGGACTCATGAGGAGTACCAGCTGGATTCGCACGAAGCGGCCCGGCTCGAGCAGTGGCTGATGGCGGAATGCCGGAAACCGGCTGCTCAGGCGGCGGCTGCACAGTTTGGCATGGAGTGGTTTGTTCTGGAGTCGGCAGCTGGCGAACCAACGGCTGATTCCGCCAGTGCCGAAGACCAGCCCGACGATCAGCAGGGTGAAAAGGCCGCCTGAAGGCCGTTCACGGACTGGCAGCCAGGCGGACAGCCGGTGCCCGCAGAGAGTTCCGGCCTGTGGCGAACAGGGTATTGCCGGCAGACAGTTTCCGGCCTGCAACCAGGCCGCCTTTCCTGTGGCTGGGGTGACTACAGATTTCCGGTCGCACTGGCCGGTGTGGAGGACTCGAACAATGAAGATCAACGAGATTCGGATCCGCCGCTTCGGCGTCTGGCAGGATGTGACGCTGCCGGTTCATCACCACGGGCTGAACGTGGTGTACGGGCCGAATGAGGCCGGCAAGTCGACCCTGCTGCGGTTCATTCGCGGCATGATGTACGGTTTTCAGCCGGACATCAGCCGGCAGTACGGCAACAGCGAACGCCCGCCCGCCGGTGGCACCCTGCACCTGGAACATGAAGGCCAGTGGCTGGAACTCAACCGCAGTGCGATGGAAGGTGCAGCCCGCGGGCGGATGCAGCTGCGCGGCCCGGAAGGCGAAGCCAATCGGGAAGCCAGTTTTCGCCAGCTGCTCAAGCAGGTGGATGAAACGCTGTTTGAGAACATTTTTGCCGTCGGGCTGACCGAACTGCAGGAACTGGCGACGTTACAGTCGGATGAAGTAGCCCAGCATGTGTACGGGCTGTCGCTGGGGCCGGAAGGTCAGCGGCTGGTGGATGTGACCCGGGATATCCGACGTCGCCGGGGAGCCTTCATCGATCAGAAATCCCGCCGGGGCATCTTCCCCACGCTGCTGGCTGAACGGCACCAGCTCAACCGGCAGCTGGCCGAACTGGGCGACCTGAGAGCATTGCACGGGCAGCTGCACACCCGCCTTGCCGCGGGAGAACAGCAGATCGACAACCTCCGCAGGAAGCAGGCCAGCCTGCAGGAGCAGCTGGCCGCCCATGAGTTTATCGCCCGGATCCATGCCCCGTGGAAGGAAGTGCAGGACTACCGGCATCAGCTGGACGGGCTGCCTTCGCTGGCGGGTTTTCCGGCCGATGGGCTGGAGCGGCTGAGCCAGATTGAGCAGGATCTGCAGGCCGCCGAGCACTCCCGCGCCGAGGCGGTTCGCGAGGTTCGCCGGCTGCACCGGGAGGCCACCGGGCTGCGTCCCACTCCCGAGCTGGAAGAGCGGATTGACGCTGTTCGCGGACTGGTGGCCCAGCGGGAATGGATTGCTGAACTGATTGCCGAACGGGATGCGGCGAAGAAAACATTCGATGTGGCCCGGCAGCAGTTTGATGCCAGCCGGCGGCAGCTGGAACCCGAATGGACGGAAGAACGGCTGGACGGGCTGGACTGCACGCCTTCCGCGGCGGCGGGTTTCATCACCACGGCCAGGCAGTTTCAGAGTGTGATTGGCCAGCGGAACCGGCTGCAGAAGAAACACACCCGCCTGTCCAAATCCTGCCAGCAGCGTTCGACGGAGATCGCCGACCGCCTGCGGGAGCTGGGTGTGGATTCGACGGAAGCCGCCATCACGGAGCGGCGGGCGCAGCTGGAAGAACTTCGCACCCTGGCGTCTCTGGAGACCGAGGAAGCCGGCCTGGCTGAGCGACTGCAGGCTGACCAGAAGCACCTGAAGCATCTCGATTCACGGGAAGCCGTGCCCACGTGGGTTTACTGGTTCCTCGGCCTGCTGATTGCCGGCGGGTGTGCCTCGATGGTGGTGGGCCTGGTGACCGGCATTTCCTACAACGTGATTGCCGGGCTGATGTGGGCCATGCTGGGGGCCACCTGTGTGGCTTCGGCGGCGGCGTGGCGGTCGCACATCGAAACAGGTACGGCCGACACAGCCGGCATGCTGCAGCATCAGATCGGCCAGACGGAACTGCGACTGCGGGAGGTGCACCAGCACCAGGAACGCATTCGGCAGGCGGTGCCTCAGCAGAGTCTGCGTCCCGTGGCGGGTCGTCGGTCGACGGAATCCGCGTCGATGCAGACTGCCGTGCGGATTCAGAATCTGTCCGCGGAACTGGCGGCGATGGAGCAGCTGCAGGCCCGGGAACAGAAAATCACAGCCCGTCGCCGTTATCTGACGCAGCTGCGGGGGCGGTTTCAGGCGGTCCAGCGGGAGCTGACAGCAGCCCGGCAGAAATGGTGCGAACAGGTGACCCGGGTGGGACTGCCGGAGATGGTTCGCATTGGCGAGACCGTGCGGCTGTGGCGCCAGGTGGCCGGAGCGGGCGAGGCCCTGAAGAACCGTAAGCAGGCTCAGGGAACCTACGAACTGCTGGACCGGAATGTTTCCCGGCTGACAGGTCGGATTGCGGAACTGAACCGCGAAATGCAGACGCGGAAATCCAGCGAGGATCCCCTGGAAATTCTGGAGGCCTGGAACCGGGAGATCAGCCGGTACAGCAGCGGTCTCAGCCGGTATCGGCAGTTGCGGCGTGAAGTGAAATCCCTCCGCCGGACGGCCGACAACTGCCGCATGGAGATCGATCGTCTGCGAAGACGGCAGACCGAACTGCTGGCCCTGGCTGGCGCGTCCTCCCGCGAGGATTTCGAACTGCGGGCGGCCGGGCTGTCGCGTCGGGCGGAACTGACCGAACTGCTGGAGCTGGCGGAAGCCGAACTCCGCCGTGCGGGCGAAGGCCAGCCCGCTGTGGCCATGACGGAAGAGGACCTGCAGGACTTTGACCCGGTGAAGAATGCCGAGGCCGCCGAACTGATTCAGATGGAACTGGAAGACCTGGACAGGGAGCTGCAGACCCAGCATGAATCGCTGGGCAGCATCCGCCAGGAGATTCGCCAGCTGGAGCAGGACCGCCGACAGCACGAACTGCACACCCGCCGGGTGCTGGTGGACGACAGAATTCGCACCGCCACGAAAGACTGGGCGGCGCTGGAAGTCGCCAGCGAAGCGGTCGAACAGGTGCGGGCGAAATTCGAGCGAACCTGCCAGCCGAAAGTGCTGGCGGCCGCTTCCCGTTATCTCAAACAGCTGACGGGCAACCGCTACCGCAATATCTGGACGTCGCTGGGCAGCCAGGAACTGAAAGTGGATGACGACAGCAACCGCACGTTCTCGGTGGTCGACCTGAGTAACGGCACCCGGGAGCAGCTGTTCCTGGCGATTCGCCTCGCCCTGATTGACGGACTGCGGGAAAAGGGCATTCGCCTGCCGATGGTGCTGGACGACGTGCTGGTCAATTTCGACCAGACCCGCACGGAAGCCGCCATCGAAACGTTGACCGAGTTCGCCGCGGGCGGGCAGCAGGTGCTGCTGTTTACCTGCCACCTGCACCTGGCCCACCTGTGCGAAGCACGGGACATTCAGCCGATCTGGCTGCCCGGGCATCAGCATCATCTGGAAGGGCAGCATGCCGCCGGCTGAATGCCGGGTGAATGTGGGCTGAAGGCTGCCGCTGTCGCCGGCCTCAGCCGGATCGCCGGGCATTGATCAACAGAGCACAGCCGGCCGCGCGGGTGGCATTCCGGAACAGGAAGCGGGAATGCAGAAGGCCCCTGCTCCACGGGGAGCAGAGGCCAGAGCAATCCGGGAGGCTGTCACCTCCCCCGGAGACCGGAGCAGATGCCGCCGCTGCATGGTGCCTGAAGGAACTTCAGACTCCGCGACAGACAACAGGCAGCACCCGCGTCATTCGGTAATCGCCTGATTGTGGTTCGCCCGGCGCACTTCAATCCGCTGGGGCATTGCCTTCTGCGAACGGGGCAATGTGACTTCCAGCACGCCGTCGTTCATCGTGGCATCGATGGCCGACAGGTCGATCGAATCGCCCAGAGCGAACCTCCGCTCGAATTTCCTCGCGCCGAATTCGCGGTGCAGCGGCCGCAGGTTCGGATACTCCGGCTCGCGTGCTTCGGCGGTAATTGTGAGGACGCTGTTTTCCACGGACAGATTCACACTGTCTTCAATCACGCCGGGCAGGTTCACCTGCAGGCGGAAGTTCTCAGGAGATTCCACCAGGCCCACATGGGGCGAAACTGTTCGCAGCTGTTCCGAGGAATGGGCTGATGCACAGCAGGTGGTGGATTCTGCTGACGGGGTGCAGCAGTCAGAACTGGTATTCATGTCTTATCCTCCACAAGGCAGCTTGATATGAGGTTGCAGGCGGTTCGGAAATGCCCCGCCTGAAGGTGGTCAGGGTATGGGAGTCCGGTTGTCTCAGGACCGGCGGATTTCGATTTTCCGCGGAGACGACTCTTCCGTGCGATACAGGTGCACGGTCAGCACGCCGTTTTCACAGGCGGCGTCCGTCCGCTCGGAATTGACTTCGAACGGAATCCGCACGGTGCGGGTGAAGCGGCCCGTGGGGCGCTCGTGCCGCAGCTGCTGATGGCCTTCCGGCAGTTCGGCAGCTTTCCGGTCGCCGCTGATGGTGAGCACATCTCCCTCGACAGTCAGTTCCAGATCGGCGGGGTCGACGCCGGGAATTTCCAGCGACACCACGGCTTCCGTTTCGCCGGCCCATAGATTCAGCCGGGGGACTTCATCCGGCTGGAAGGTCCGCCGCACGACAGCGGTGGGGTCTTTCATGAACCGATCCATCTCGTCCCGCAACTGCTCCAGATCCTGCCACGGATTCCATCTCTGAACAGACAGCGTCATGACTTTGTCTCCTTTTGCCTTCTACAGAACTCACAACGCGATGAGCAGCCGCCCGGACTTTCCAGGCAGTATGGAAACCGCTCGCATGGATGGGCGGCGTGATGCCCCGTTCGCCTGATTCAGTCAGTCCTCCGGGGTTCGCCGCTCCTCCTCATTCGCTGCGGAGACATTAAGCACAATGCGTGCCGAATTGTGGGTTGGATATCGATTTTTCAGGGTTGGCAGC
>JAGQPV010000223.1 GCA_020426545.1 Planctomycetaceae bacterium | reverse complement strand
TTCCCATATCGCCTTCACCACACCGATCATCCGCCCGATGACCCGCTCCGGCACACCACTGCCGGAATGCACGCCACAGCCCGAAGCATTGGACGACGTCACAAAGGGGAACGTCCCGTGGTCGACGTCGAGCAGGCTGCCCTGAGCACCTTCAAACAGCAGCCGCCGGTTGTCTCTGACTGCCCGATGCAGCCAGGCCGTGGTGTCGGTCACATGCTGCTTCAGCTGCTCGGCGTAAGCCGTATATTCTTCGAAAATGGCGTTTTCATCGAGTGCCGGCTGCCCCGGATTGAGGGCCTGCAGAATCACGTTCTTCTGCGGAATCACAGCCTGCAGCCGCTGCCGGAACACATCGGGCCGCACGAGATCCCCCATGCGGATCGCATGCGTCCGCCCCGCCTTGTCGCGGTAGCAGGTGCCAATTCCCCGCATGGTCGTGCCGATGGCGTCGTCGGCCCGGTTCCGCTCGAGGGCCGCTTCCTCCTGAATATGCCACGGGAAGATGACATGGGCCCGGTCGCTGATCAGCAGGTTCTCGCCGATCTGCCCGCCCTGAGCCCGCACCCGGGCCATTTCCTCCAGCAGCGCTCCCGGATGGATCACCACGCCTGTCGCAATGACAGACGTTTTCTCCGGGTGCAGAATGCCGGAAGGCAGCAGAGACAGCTTGTAGGTTTTCCCGCCGGCGACCACGGTATGGCCGGCGTTGTTTCCCCCCAGGTAGCGCACGACGACGTCGTGCCGGTCAGTCAGCAGATCGACAATCTTGCCTTTGGCTTCATCGCCCCACTGCAGACCAATCACGGATGTGGCAGACACGTCCAGTCACCCTCGATTCACGGAACGTCAATAAAATCAGCAGGGCACGGAAACAGCACCTGGCCCCGGCCGACAGCCGCGGCGAGCACAGGTTTCCAGCACAGTGAATACAGACTCTGGCTTCCCGCACAGCGCAGCGTCAAGCCTGCCGCAGGAAAGCCGCCGCCAGACAGAGGCGGCTGCTCACATGATATACCCCGGGTATATGCTCGCGGCAGTCTAGCGGAACTGGCCCGCGAAAGGGAGCAAGCCGGCCGATTCCTCCGGATTACCCGCGGACCCGCCGGACCAGCTGTGCTGTGCCGGGGGCTGGCCTGAACGGGCAAATTGGGGATTTCCGTGAAATCGGGCACAGAACAGGGAGATCACCTGCCGATCTGCAGGTTCTGTGTGGCTATACTTGCACTATGCGATTCGGTGCTTCCCCGTCACAGCGGCGCACCGGGACGGGCCGCCCGACCGTACACCCCGGGGTGAACGGGGTGAAGCACACGGCATTTGGCCAGGAAGCAGAAATCCACGGAACCCGGGGTGACCCGGGCCGCGCAATGGCTGGCAGAGTCATGTATCGCCCACGGCGGATCGGTGCCGTTCCGGGCGGGAATCCCGAACACACGCCCGGCAGGGGTGATTATCCTGCTGATCCCAGGAGTCAGGGTTCCGGAATGAACACGAACAACTCCCGGAAACACGTGCTGCTCGTCGACGATGACGAATCCATTCTGGAGGCATCGCGGCTGGCCTTTGAAAGCAGCGGGTACGAGGTGACCGTCGCCCGCGACGGAGCCGAAGCCCTGTCCCGCATCGAACGGGATGCGCCTGATCTCGTCGTGCTCGACCTCGTCATGCCCCGCCGCAGCGGCTTTGCCGTGCTCGACCGGATTGCCGAGTCGCAGCCCAACCGTCCGCGAATCATGATGGTCACCGCCAACGCCGATCCCCGGCACCGCCGTTTTGCCACCGAACGGGGTGTGGATGCGTTTATCGCCAAGCCCTACGAGATGAGCATTCTGCTCACCACAGCGGCCGAACTGCTGGGCGAAAGTCCCGCCTGAATCGGCGTGTGGACCAGACAGCTTCACAGTGTGCCATGCCCGGAGCCGCGAATGCGGGATCGGCCTGCCGGGTTGATCGGGGCTGAATCAGCGGAACGAACCGCAGGCCCGCGCAGGCGTAGCATGCCACCTGGGAATGCGATCCCGTCTTCCGACCCTCTCCCGAGAAATGCACGGACCGGAGAAGGGTTGCGGTGCAGCCCCTTCTCTTCCCCGGCTGCTGAATCCCGGCCACTCGCCCCGCGCCACGTCGAGAACGGGAGCCGGTTGTGTTAACTCTCGACCGATGCCTCCGGGCAACTCGCCCCTGGCCTGCCCGAAAGTGCAGGTTCAGTCGTACTGGTTGCCAGTTGAGTTGGCCCCGCATACGATCCCTGTCTACCGCGGCCTTCTTCCCCCTTCACGCCTTCGCCCAATCCGGACCGCTCCCGGATTGCCCCGGCCCCCGAACAGCCCCCGACCGGGCACCAGCCGTATTTCCCGGATGGAATTCCACGCAGCTGGAGACAGAATCCCGATGTCAGAGTTCTATCCCGTCAACGATTACGGCCCGCTGATGCCCGGTCTGGTGATGGCGGGTGTGGCCATTGTGCACGTGTTTCTCGCACAGTTTGCCGTCGGCGGGGGAATGCTGCTGTGCTATTTCCAGTGGCTGGATATGACCGGCCGGAACAGCCACGCGCGGAAATTCGTCGATGGTTATTTCCGGGTGCTGGTACTCATCAGTTTCATCCTCGGCGCTCTGACAGGGGTGGGCATCTGGTTTACGGCGATTCAGGTGAGCGCGCCCACCATCGGCGAGATGGTGCTGCGGTTTCACTGGCTGTGGGCCACCGAGTGGGCCTTCTTCTGCCTCGAAATTGTGGCCGGTTACAGCTTCTACCGTTATCACCGGCAGCTGTCGGACCATGCCCGGCTGACCCTGCTCGGCCTGTACGCCTTCGCCGCCTGGATGAGCCTGTTCTGGATCAACGGGATTCTGGCCTGGCAGCTGACGCCCGGCGAGTGGCTGGTCACCCAGGCCCTGGCCGATGGCTTTCTGAACCCCAGTTTCTGGCCCAGCCTGCTGTTCCGGACGGTGGTCTGCCTGACCCTGGCGGGCCTGGTGGCCTGTATCGTCGTCAACTCGATGAGCGACCTCGACCGCGACGCACAGCGTTCGCTGATCAACCGGGCCGCCCAGCTGATGATTCCAATGGTGCTCATGCCCTTCCTCGGGGCATGGTACCTGGCCTCCATGCCGGCCGACAGCCGTGGCTGGGTGCTGGGGGGCAGCCCCGCGATGATGCTGTTTTTCATGATCTCCGTAGGTGCCTCGCTCGCGATCGGCGGGTACGCCCTGATTGGCCTGGTGCTGCAGCGGCTGTATATCAACGGGGCCACGGCTTCACTGCTGCTGCTGCTGGCCTTCGGCGCGACGGCCGGAGGCGAGTTCGTGCGGGAAGGCTCCCGCAAGCCATGGTCCATCCGCCATGTGCTGTACTCCAACGGGATCCGCCCGGAGGAAGTCGCCGGACTGCGGAAAACCGGTTCAGTCGCCGACGACCCGTTCCCGCTGACCCGCGACGCCCTCTACCCCAATGACCAGCTGCGGCTGGGGGCGAAGGTCTTCCGCCGGCAGTGCGCGGTCTGCCATACGATGCACGGTTCCAACGCGGTGGCCCATCTGACAGCCACCTGGGACAGCAGCCAGATGCGGATGAACATCGCCAAACTGCAGCACACCAAACCGTTCATGCCTCCCTTTGCCGGCACCCCGGCCGAACTGGAGTCGCTGGTGCAGTACGTTCGCTGGTCGGGGCGGAACCAGCCGCTCAACTGGCCGACCGACACCTGCAGAGAAGTCCTCGCTCAGATTGAAACCTGGCTGGAAGAAGCCGGCACAGCCCCCGCCAACCCGGACGGCGAACCGGAGCGACACCAGCACGATGGAGAGCCTGAATCGTGAACTCGCTGTTTCCGTTCGGACTCGACCAGACGACGATTTTCTATCTGGTGCTGTACGTGCTGACGCTGGTCATCCACTGGGCGCTTATGGCCTATGTGCTGGCGGGCAGTCTGTGGCTGGCCTGGGCCACGGTCTTTCCCGGCTCTGGCTCCGTTCCCCGTGGCCGGCAGCCGCTGTCGCTGCGGCTCCGGGACTGGATGCCCTTCATGCTGGGCGGAGCAATTACCGCCGGCGTGGCCCCGCTGCTGTTCGTCCAGATTCTGTACCGGCACCAGTTCTATACGGCCAATCTGCTGCTGGGGTGGCGGTGGATGTTGGTCATCCCCGTGCTGATCCTCGCCTTTTATCTGCTGTATCTGCTCAAGAGCCCGCTGCTCAAACAGCGCCCGCAGTGGCTGAACCGGTTGGCCTCGGCGGTGGCGGCCGTCTGTTTTGTATTCGTGGCCTTCTGCTGGACGGCCAATCATCTGCTCAGCCTGAATGAATCGCACTGGCCGGTGGCCTATGTCGGCGGGCCGCTGGTGGCTGCCCGCCTGACGCTGATCGCCCGACTGGCCACCTGGCTGGCCGGCACCGTTCCAGCAATGTGTGTACTGGCCGGCTGGCAGCTCTTCAAATGGCCGCCCCCGGCAGATCAGGAATCTTCCGTCCGCCCGGCCGATCGACTGGCCCTGCTGTCCTGCGGGGGGATTGTCCTGGCCGCGGGCTCGGCCTTCTGGTACTTCCAGCAGCTGCCCGCACCCGTCCAGCAGCATCTGACGGGTTCAGCGGGTGCCGGCTGGCTGGGCCTGTTGATTGCCGGTGCAGGTCTGCAGCTGGCGGGCTGGCTGCTGCAGTGGCGGCAGCATCGGCTGCACGCCACCGGCCTGTCGCTCGTCACCGCGGGCAGCTTCGGCTCGCTGCTGGGCATCGCCCTGCTGCGGGAGATCGTCCGTTACTCGCAGATCGATCTGACGCTCTCCCGCGAGGTGCTTGAGGTCGCCGCCAGAACCGGTGGCTTTGGCGTCTTCCTCATCTTTGCAGTCCTCAACGGCCTGCTGATCTTCTACTGCGTGCGGCTGGTGACCAGCCGCGACCGCCAGCCGCAGGATTCATCGTCCCATCAGCCGCCGGTAACGGATCATCGCTGACAGCGCGTGCTGCACATAGTCGATGCGAATTTCCTCCGCCCGCATATTAAATACCGCAGCCTCACGGGAAGATTCGGTGCTGGTGCTGATCGACCGCGGGATGCCGCCCGAATATTCGCCTTCCGGCACCTGCGCCCGCAGTAGAAAACCCGTCCCCTCAGCCACCGCCAGTTCCAGCTCGGCCCGCAGCGAATCATCTGCCGGCAGCCACGCCAGCGTCGCCAGCAGCCCTTCCAGCCGGGTCGCCGCCGGCGTGGTTCGCCCATCGGTCACGAACCCGCCATGCACCACGGAGCCAGGCTGGTTCACCTGTTCCGCCACCATGGAACGGCAGATCTGCCGGGCATGATCGGCCAGCAGCTCCCGGGTCGCCGGTTCCAGTTGTTCGTCCGCCAGAAACAGCTGTTCGGTCGCCAGCAGCGCCCAGTGATCGGCCGGTACGGAGGAACTGTCCTTCCGGCTGCGGGCCAGATAACCCAGTGCGGCCACCGCACTGTCACGCCACTGGGCCGCTCCGTCGTACTGGTACAGCATGACCAGCCCCAGCGCCGCTTCGCCCGGGTAATACAGGGAATTCCAGCTGTCGTCCCGGCCCCACAGGGCGGGATCGAATTTCGAATAGAAACTGCCGTCCCGCTTCTGCAGATACAGCAGAAACCGGCCCAGACTACGAAGTTCTTCGGCCGGAGTCAGCCCCGGCTCGACGGCTTCCGCACTCAACAGTGCCACCAGCCCGAGGCCGGTTCCGCCCAGTTTTGCTGAACGGGATTCGGTTAACGTGTCGGCCTGCGGGTGCGACCACACGGCCAGCATCTCCGGGTGACCATCCACCGAACCAATGGCCTGCTGCCGGAGGTACTGCACCGTCCGGCGAACGGGCTCGCGGAGCGAACCGTCGCCCGTCAGGTCGTACGCCATGCACAGCGAGTAAATGGTGCCCGCGTGACGCAGAATATTGTATTTATCCGGCATCTCGAGGTCCGGGTCCTGGTGCACCCAGTACACGAACTGACCATCCGGCTCCACCTGCCGTTCCAGATAAGCGGCCGACAGGCTGATTGCCGCATCCACCTCGTCCGCCCGGGGGCCGGCACTGGTCGCGGCGACCGACAGCAGTGGCAGGTTGCTGTCCCCGCCATTGCCGCACCCGGCCAGCCCGCACAGCACCACGCCAGCCACAACCCATCCGGCCACTTCATTCCGGCGTTCCATCGCCATCTCCCTGACAGCTTCCCATCGCATATCGCCTGCAGGCACCACCACCTGCTCGGCACGCAGCGGGGAACTCTAGCAGAAACTGCCTGTCTGCTCTACGTCCGATCAGTCACCCGCCGCCGCCGGCCCCGTCATCGGGTACGAAAAGCGAAACAGATGGGCCTGACGGTCCGGCACATAGCGGGAACGCTCGCACAGCGCGCCCGTCGCCGGGTTGAACGTCCAGGCTTCCACCATGTCCTGGGCGGGGTGAAAACGGTACAGCCGCAGCCAGCCCGTGGAATAATCGCACAGGAACTCGTTCACGCGGTTCCCCGCATCACCCGTCACGGCCTGGGCGCGGGCCTGTGTCCGGCTCTGGTCGCCGGACTGAATCAGAAACACGTTCGCATGCCGGCGGAAGCACTTCTCCCACATCTGCTGGGGCGTATTGCCCCGCTCACCGTGCCGCTTGGTCCACTGCATCCGGCCTTTCGGAGCATCGAAGTAATCCCGCGACTTCTCCGGTTTCGCCTGCGGCCCAAGCCCCATGTGCGAGGTAATCAGAGCCCGGCGATCGGCATGCTGCTCCAGGACGGTATCGGCCCACTCCAGCACATCGTCCGGGGCATTACATTCCAGATGCAGGAAGACAAAGTCCATTCCGCCCGCGGAGAACAGCTGATAGCTGTTGGCATTATTGCCCGAAATCTCCGGCTTCCCGTCATGCCCGGCAAATGTTCCGCCATACCACGGGAAGTCTTCAAACCGGGAGGCCGGGAAGAACCGCTGAAACAGCGAACTGTTGCCGGCAGCCGTCATATCATGATTGCCGACCGAAATTCCGTAAGGCACCCGCCCGTGCAGGCGGTCCATCATGGCCCGGGCCACAGCCCACTGCCCGGGCTCGTCCCGGTCCACGATGTCGCCCACATGGCTGACAAACGCAATCCGCTGGTCTGCCAGATGGTCGACCACCCACTGGGTATGGGCGGAAAAAATCGAGTTGGTGATGACCTTCTTTTCCTGGCCATCTTTCGCAGCCTGAGTGCGATAAGCCTGCGTATCGGGAATCACCACGATACTGAATGTCCCGCTGCCGGCCGGAGGCAGCTGGTCAACCTGCGGAAGCGGCAGGAAATCCTCTCCCGCCGCAGACACACTGGCCGACACGAGCAGCAGCAGGGCCACCAGCCAGCGGGAACACTTCAGCACTTCAGTAAACATTGCGGACCTGTTTCCTCGTAACTGCCGGGGTTCGAACATCATCCGGAACCCGGCATCACCTGCTGCCTGTTGAGGGAAAAGAGAGCAACCACTTCCCGTCAGCCGTCGGTCCCGCTGGCGGGAACATCAATCCTGTACATTTCCGGCGGTGTGTCAAAGCGAACCTTTGTAGTGTACCGGGGAAACAGCTCCTCCGTTACGGGCGATCCGTCCTGGTCGAGTTCCTCCAGCTGAACCTGCCCGCTGACTTCCACAATATATTCCCCGCCCACAATCCCCTTGCCGGGCTCCGTTTCAAACTGCCCGTCACGAATGTAGGCCAGGCTGGCCGGCCCGTTATTGCCGGCGCTGCTGTCAGGAATCAGTTGAACTTCGCCCTGCGGAACCAGCTGACCACCCATGCGGACCTCTCCGCTGAGAGGAAAGCGTTCCGGCCCGGATTCCGCCGAACCACCACAGCCCGCCAGCGCCACCACCGCTGCCAGCAGCAAGGCCTGCTGCCGGCCGATCATCGTCGCCATCTTCTTCATCGTTTCCCACACCCTTGCCATGGTCCAGCCTGTGACTTCCACTGGACTCAATCGATTAAAGCTGCCTCAGCCGGGCTTCGGGATTGCCCCGAAAGTGCCCGGCCTGAAGGCGATGAAAGTTCAGGTGCCCGGCCTGATTAACATTCCGAACAGGAATTACTGCCCGAAGCCACCCACCGGCAGGCTGTCATTCCGGATACCCAGCTGCTGATAAGTGCTCAGGTCCATGTTTTCGCTGAGAAAGTGTGTCGAACCGTCGGCCAGCAGCATATGGCAACCGCCTTCATGAAAACTGCCGAACAGCCGGGAATAACTGGTGCGCGAGTCGTTACCACTGGACGGCGCAGTACCCCCCGTGACCGTACGCGAGTTAATCTGCTCGCGGGCAGCGGCCATGGTCACCGGGTGCGGCATGGTGGAACCCGAACCGAGACGAATCGAAGAAGACCAGCCAAGGTAGAAGGTGGACGTTGTCCCGTCCTTCGTCACCATGTATTTGGTTTCGCCCAGCATGAAGGTGTTGGAAGAACCATCCGTCAGATCCCGCATCCGCGTCTGCGAATTGGCATACAGCACGCCGTTGTTATAGAACTCGT
>JAGQPV010000222.1 GCA_020426545.1 Planctomycetaceae bacterium | reverse complement strand
GAATGAAAACCGCATTCGCGCTGTGTCCCTCCGCGCGGCTTTCGCGGTGATTCTCTTCTGTTGAAGCATTCACCGGGGTGCCCGGCCGGTATCACCTTCTGCTGCGGGTGGGTCTGCGGGATGTGGTTTCGGGAAGGCGGCGGCGGGCGATTTCCTGCCAGTGGCGGATATCGATTTCGTACGGTCCGTCCGGCTTTTCGAAGCTGGTGTACTCTTCCTGGTAGCGTTCCAGCCGACCGATTTTCTGGGCGGCCGTCAGTTCACCGGGATGACCGGAACCAGGAGCCCGCCCCCAGATGATCCGCGATCCTCCCGTGGTCTCCAGCTGAAAGATGGAGTCTTTCACGGAGTCTTCCGTGCTTTCCAGCCGGGGCAGGTGGATCGTCGTCAGATGAAATTTCTTCCAGTAGTCGCTCAGGACGTCGGCCAGACGGGCGGCCCCCAGAATCTGAGCATCGCCCCACGATTTGCCGGCGGTTCCCTGCGGAGTGGAACTGGCTCCCAGCACCAGCGGATACAGGCGGGTATCGGCGATGGAAAAATCGCCCGGCGGCAGCAGCACGGAATCCGCATCGACGGGATACAGTCCGCCGGCCACTTCCACCATGGCCACCGGTCTGCGGTATTCGAGCGTGATGTCGATCCGGGCGGGCCAGCCCTTCTGCACCTGCTTCACCCGCAGCACCCACGGGTGACCGGCGAAGGCGGCGGCGATTTTCTCGACCAGCGTTTCATCCCGCAGCGACATCGTTTCCGGCATGCCGGCCTGATGCACGACCTGCTCCACGAAGTCCCGGGGAATCCAGTGCGGCGGATCGGTGATGTGGATCCGCTCGACGGTGATCTGCCAGTCTTCCTGCTCGGCCGGGTTGGGCAGAAACTTTACAAGGCCCGGGCCGGCGTAGACGGCCGTCAGCACCAGCGACAGCCCGATCAGCAGTCGCGGTCGGAAGATCGTCCGGGTGAGCCAGTTGCCTGGTTTCGGAGGAGCCGGTTCGACTTCTTCCTCCGGTTCGTCCGGAGTCAGCTCGAATTCCCGCAGATCCACGGGAGAGCGCCCCTTGCGGGAGGCCTTCCCTTTTTTTGAACCGGCCGTGGTTTTCTTTTCTTTCGAGTCGGACTGACTGCTGCGTGCCATGCGAAGGATTCCACGAAGACGGTCAGAGCGGACGGAAACGGGCCTCTGAGCGCCCATGCCGGTACCGGGCCGGGCCGGCGCTGAGGCCAGTGCGGTGGCCGGTCACTGCCCTGTTTCGACTCAGTTCACGATCGACGGCAGGAGGAACCGCCACGGCGGGCCCCCTGCCCTGCAGTCTTCAGGTCGTGGTTCTGCTGTTGGCGGCAGTCCCGATGGCCAGCCGGACGGACTGATCGCACAGGCTGGCGAAACCAATACCCGCATGTTCGGCTGCTTTGGGAATCAGGCTGTGATCGGTGAAACCGGGAATGGTGTTCAGTTCCAGCACCCACGGCTGGCCATAGCGGTCCACCCGCAGATCGACCCGCACGAGACCTGTGGTCTCAAGAGCTTTGGCTGCCGCGGCTCCGGCGGTGGCGATGGCCTGCACCACATTCGTGGAGTGGGCGAACTCGAAGCGGTAGTCGGTTTCTTCGTCGGTGTATTTGGCGGCGAAGTCGAAGAACTCACGCTCGGTGGCAATTTCAATCAGCGGCAGCGGCGTACTGTCGAGCAGGCCCAGCGTGAACTCCGACCCGCTGACGGCCGATTCCAGCAGTCCGTACTGATCGTAATGAAAACATTCCGACAGCGCGGCCGGCAGCTGATCTTCGGATTCCACAATCGTCACGCCGAAGCTGGAACCCTGGCAGTCGGGTTTGACGACCAGCGGGAAGCCAAGCTGTTTGGCCTTCTGCGCGATGGCGGAGGCATCGTCCGATTCGTGAATCAGCACGTAGGCCGGTGTGGGCACATGATGCTGAGCCAGCCGTTCCTTCGTGGCCGACTTGCTGAAGGCCAGCCGCGAAACCACCGAAGAGCAGCCGGTAAAGGGCACCCCGGCCTGCTCGAGCAGTTCCTGAATGCGGCCGTCTTCTCCACCCGGGCCATGCAGCGCGAGGAAGACACAGTCGATGCCGGACCAGTCGGCGGTGGCCGGGTCGGTCTCGGCCGGATCGACCACAGTGACCTGGTGTCCCCGCGATTCGAGAGCACGGGCGACGTTCTCGCCACTCTTCAGGCTGATGTCCCGTTCGGCCGATGTCCCGCCCGCGAGTACGGTGATCTTCAGACTGTCCCGTGGGGCCGCTTCCTCAACTCCCATGCCGATGCCTCCCTGCATCATGGACTGTACCGCTTCGTCGAAACGGCCTGTATCTCCGGAATTCCCCTGGCCGCTGCAGTCGGGCCGGGCGAACGCACGCCCGCAGCCGCTGCCGGTGGTCGGCAAATCCGTTCCCGGTCGGTGTCTTCTGCTGCTCTGGCGGGCCGTATTCCGGGGAATGTCATCCTGCATTCCCGAAAGACAGACACTCGCAGACCACAGCAGCTGACCCCTGCCTCAGACCGACAGGTTGCGCCGACGACAGCCGACTGGCGGTGCCGAAACCAGCCTGGAAAACCCAGGCCGGTGCCGGTGCCTGCGGTGATTGCAGGAATCAGCCGGGCTTATTACCAGATCCGGATTTCCAGTTCCAGATCGACTCCGAACTGTTCGGCCACGCGGGACCGGGCCAGTTCAATCAGCCGCAGAACGTCGGCCGAAGTGGCTCCTTCGGAGGTCACAAAGAAGTTGGCGTGCCGTTCGCTGATTTCGGCCTGACCGATGCGGGTGCCTTTCAGCCCCGACTGTTCGATCAGTGTTCCGGCGCTTAACCCTCTGGGATTACGGAAGATACAGCCCGCCGACTGGAAGGCGAGCGGCTGGGTGGCTTTTTTCATCACCCACAGCTTCCGCATGCGGCGGGTGATTTCGTCCGGATCGTCTTCCTTCAGCTGGAAGGTGGCCGACAGAATGGCCAGTTCATCGATGCTGGACTGCCGGTAGGCGAACGAAAGCTCGTCTTCAGTCCGGGTGAATCGCTGGCCCCGCACCGTCATGACGTCCACGCTCTGCACGAACTGGCCGATATCGCCCGCCCGTCCGCCCGCATTGCCCCGCAGCGCACCGCCAATGGTGCCGGGAATCCCGGCCAGAGATTCCAGCCCGGCCAGGCCCGCTTTCACGGCCACTGAGATGACAGCCCCCAGGCTGGCCCCGGCTCCGGCCGTGACAGTGGTTCCTTCGACGGAAATGCCCGTCCAGTTTTCGTGATTCAGACGGAGGGTGACGCCACCCACGCCTTCATCGGATACCAGCAGGTTTGAGCCGCCACCCAGCAGTCGGAGCGGGATCCCGTTCTCATCGCAGCAGCGGACGACGGCTTCCAGCTCGTCGGGTGTCCGCGGTTCGATCAGATACTGGGCCGGGCCTCCGATACGAAGCCAGGTATAAGGGGCGAGCGGTTCATCCCTGCGGGTGATTTCTGCGAAGTCTTCGAGAGAACTCATGATGCACCCGATCGATATCTCCGGCTCCCATTGTGACGACCACGTCACCGGGTCGGGCGTCATGGTCCAAAGTTGCCACGATATGGTCAAGGGAGTTGCAGGAGCGGGCGTGAATCCCGTTCCGGCAGATGCCCTCGGCCAGCCGGGCGGAAGGAGCCAGGACGTCGGTTTCGGTCGATTCCCGGGCGGCAAACACCGGAGCAATGACCACTTCATCGGCCGCGCCGAAACTGGCGGCGAAATCGTCCATCAGCGATTCCGTCCGCGACACCTGATGCGGCTGGAACACGCACCACAGCTTCCGCTTCCCCGCCGTGGCGCGGGCTGTCTTCAAAGTCGCCAGCACTTCCGTGGGGTGATGGGCGTAATCGTCGATCAATGTCATTCCACGATAACTGCCCACGGCTTCATACCGCCGGCGGACGCCGGGAAACTCGGCCAGTGCTTCCCGCGCTCCGGCCGGATCGACTCCCGCCCGGTGACACAGGGCCATCGCCGCCAGGGCATTGGCCACATTGTGGCTGCCCCGCATCGGCAGGAAGACTTCCGTGAAGTAATCGCCCTTGTGGAAGGTGCGGAACCGTGTGCCCTCGGGTACGTCCCGCAGATCGGCCGCCCACCAGTCGCAGCCTTCGGTCAGGCCGAAGGTTTCCACGGGGACGGTGGCTGCTTCTCCGGCAGAACGCGAAGCCGGACTGTCGCCCGAGACCAGCAGACTGCCGCCGGCGGGAATTTTCGCCGCAAAGGCCGCAAAGGAACTCTGCAGTTCAGCGAAGGTGGCGTAGCAGTCAAAGTGGTCCGGCTCAATCGCCAGAATCACGGCATGCCGGGGCGCCAGGTCGAGAAAACTCTGCTGGTATTCGCAGGCTTCCACCAGCAGCAGCTCGCTCGCTCCGGCCCGTCCGCTCTGACGGTTGCCGCACAGCTCGGCCCCGCAGATCTGCGAGGGATCTTTCCCCGTGTACTGCAGAATGTGGCCGGCCAGAGCTGTGGTGGTGCTCTTACCGTGCGTACCCGCCACGCACAGGCCCTGCTGCTGACGCATCAGCCAGCCCAGCATCTGACTGTACGACAACTGCGGCACCCCGCGACGGGCCGCTTCCTGCCGTTCCGGGTTGGCCGTGCCGACTGCCGGGCTGTACACCAGCACGCCGGCTTCCCGCTGCAGATGGCGGTGATCGTGCCCCTGATGAATCCGCAGGCCTCCGCCCGGCAGATTTTCCAGAGCGGGAATGCTCGTGTTCAGGTCGGATCCGGTGACCGACCAGCCGCGTGAGACCAGCAGCTGGGCCAGCGCCCGCATGCCGGCTCCGCCGATACCCACGAGGTGTGCGGAGCACACGTTCTGAGGCACCGCAGCCACTGCCTCGCTCAGCCGTCGTTGCCGATTCAACATCGCAGGTGTCATCATGGATCCCGGGACCGCTCCTTCCGTGGAAATCACCACACCCCCTCGCGGTCTGCCCGACGGATCCATCCGTCGTTCGGCCTTCCGCCGGGTTCGGCTGTCTTCGGTCCGCCGTGCCGCGTCACCGTTCTGCCGGCGGTCCACAGACCGTTCCGGAGAAATGCGCGCAACATGCCGTGAGCGAGTGAAGCCGATCGGTTCTATCGGTATTGCGGAGGAAAGGGCTGTATCGGTTTCGCAGTCCGTTGCGAGTGTAATGGTGAGGGCCACCGGCGGATACCTCTTGTAACGGTTACGCAGGATGGGAGTATTTCCAGGCGGGAAGACAGGCGGCTGTAGAGGTCCGGGGGCTGAATCCATTCAGAGCCGGAACGTGAAAGCTGCCTGCAGGGAAGGAGTTGCGGCGTTCCGCTGGAAATGCCGGCAGGAAGCCGGACTGAAGAAGGGTTGGTAAGACCTTCCTGAGTGCAGCTTTCATGCCGGTATCCAATGATTGATCAAAGACTCTTCTGGACGAACTGGCCGTGTCCCCTGCATCCATGTCTTCTCTTCGTAGGTCAGGCTATTGCCTGACGACTCTTGCACCCCCACCGCCTGCGATGACCTGTTCCGTGTGCCATGCCCATAGCCGCGAAGCGGGATGGGTATGCCCGATGAACGCTGGCCGGGAGAAACATGCCCACGCAAGCGTGGAGCATGGCACCCTGCATCCGGTGATCTCCGATTGCTCGAAACCACTGCTGAACAAGCCAGCAGTGGCACCCTGCGCTGCTGGTCTTCTCTCGCAGGGCCGTCTGTGCCGGCCATCTTCACTTCCCTCCCTTTCAGGGAGGGATTGAGGGAGGGTCAAAGCGCTTAACAATCTGTCGGCCGTCCAGGGGGACATCGAACGATCAGCCCCCCACCTCAGTCCTCTCCCCGGCGGGGAGAGGAAGCTGGAAAGCCCGCCTCAGTCCCAGTGCACGGCCAGCTTCGTCCAGCGAATGCCGCTGACACCATCTTCCACACCCCAGTGCGTGGCCAGCCAGGTTCCATCTTTCAGGCGAACCGCTGTAGGGAAACCGAACTGGAAACTGGCCAGTTCATCCACGCCCGTATTGCCTTCCGCCGGGCCACCCGAACGCGACTGAGCATCGTACATCAGCGTTTCAGCATGCATGGTCCATTCGGTCTCGGTAAAGGTGACCAGGCAGGCCACAATCCCCTGCTCTCCGTGCCGCCGGTTGTAGAGGACCAGCAGCCGGTCATCTCCCAATGGGTGCGGCGTGAGTGTCTGGCCGGAAATCCCCGTCGATCGATGCGGAGCCCACGTGCGGCCACCGTCCTCCGAGATTGTGAACGAATCGTGCTGATCGCGATAATCGCCCAGAGTGACCGTCCATGCGGTGGCCAGCAGCCGGTCTCCGCCCAGGTTGGCCAGCTTCTGTTCCCAGAAGCCCAGCTTTCCTTCCGGATCTTTGAAGACGGTATGCCGCGCCGGCCACGTCTGTCCGCCATCGGTGGAGACCGTCACGAAGACTTCTTCTCCCAGCCGGTCCTTATCTTTCAGCAGGGCTGCCGGAGCCAGCAGATCGCCGTTCTCCAGCGGCAGCAGCGAGTGCGACACTTCCAGCGGAACTTCCGGCGGACACCCCGGCACGGGGATGAACTGCGGAGCCGACCAGGTGCGGCCTTCGTCGGTCGAGGTGCACAGCACGGTTTCGCCGATTCGATCGCCGAAGCCGCCATCCACCGGACCGAGAAACCGCGTGCCGTAGGCGTAGATGGTCCCGCCATCGGGAGACAGGCTCAGCTTGAGGAAGTTGGCCGAAGGCGGGTCGTCGGTGGGAGGCAGAATGGTGCCTTCCAGCGTCCACGTGTTTCCGCCATCGGTGGAGCGGACAAAGTCAGTCCCGCCATGGACGAACTGTCCGCCCCCCACACCGAACGAACACAGGGCATCGCCATTCGGCAGGCAGACCGATTGCGGAAAAGCCGAATCGCGTTCGTCCAGCCGGCCGGAAGCCAGGATTTCAATTGATGGCACAGTCTGCTCCTCATCGAACGGCCGCCTCGCGAAGTCGTTCACCCATCGGGGCGAGCTGGTGCCCGGCAGTTGCGGACAGGAGTCGGGTGGCAGTCATTCAGCATGATTCATGTCAGCGGAATGTGGAGTTGTCGCCTCCGGGCTGCCTGGAAGTCAAGCCCCCGCCCGGCTCATGGCAGCACGCTGGTGGTGACTCTGGTTACAATAAACAGGCACCTGTGAACCGGGCGGCCAGGCTCGCTGCCAGGTCTCCGCACCTGCTGTGGAAAACCTGCAGTGGCTGTTCCGGCCGGAAAATTCCAGCTTCGCAGTTGAAACGGGAGCACGGATCCTTTCGGATTTCGTATGGATCAGCGCTCAATCGCTCACTGACCCCCCCGGCACCTGTTGCCGACAGACCGTACCTGCACAGATTCCTCCACCACGCATGGGGTGAAAACAGTTTCATGAATCGATTCCGAATTCTTCCGCCAGGCTGCCTGCTGTTTCTGGTCACCGTAGCGCAGGCCATTCTCGCAGGGACACCCGCCCGTGCGGCCGAGCCGCTGATCACGCTCAACCGGGGCGATCACATTTCGATCATCGGCAACACCCTGGCCGACCGCATGCAGCATCATGGCTGGCTGGAGACGAGCCTGCACACGCTGCATCCCGAACACGATCTGGTGATCCGCAATCTGGCCTTTGCCGGCGACGAACTGAAGCTGCGGCCGCGGGAAGACAACTTCGGCGACCCGCACCAGTGGCTGGCTCACAACCAGACCGACGTGGTGTTCTGCTTCTTCGGCTACAACGAGGCCCTGAAGGGCGCAGCCGGCCTGGACACATTCCGCAAAGACCTGGCCGATGTCATCGAGGACATGCGGAGCCACAAATACAACGGCGAAACCGCTCCCCGACTGGTGTTCTTCTCGCCCATTGCGCACGAGAACCTGCACAGCCCGCACCTGCCCGATGGCACGAAGAACAACGCGAACCTGAAGCTGTATACGGACGCCATGCGGGAGGTGTGCGGAAAACTGGAGGTGCCGTTCGTCGATCTGTTCACGCCGACCCACAAGCTGTACGCCGCTGCCGAAAAGCCGCAGACGATGAACGGCATTCATCTGCTGGAGCACGGCAACAAAGCGCTGGCCGCCATCATCTGCGGGCAGCTGTTCGATGGGGCCACCATCGATCAGGACAGCCCGCAGTTCGGCAGGCTCCGCGAAGTGGTCCTCGATAAGAGCTACCACTGGTTCAGCCGGTACCGCGTGGTCGATGGTTACAACGTGTTCGGCGGGCGGTCGAAGCTGGCCTGGTTCGGGCAGTCCAACGCGGATGTGATGATTCGCGAAATGGAAATCTTCGATGTCAAAACCGCCAACCGCGATCAGCGGATTCATGCGGTGGCCCGTGGCGGAGATTACGAAGTCACCGACTCCAATCTGCCGGAGGAACTCGGAGTTCGCACCAACAAACCCGGCCCGCTGGATGGCGGCGAGTTTCCCTACCTGGGTGGCGAAGAGGCCATCGGGAAGATGACGGTGCACAAGGGCATGCAGATTAATCTGTTCGC
>JAGQPV010000221.1 GCA_020426545.1 Planctomycetaceae bacterium | reverse complement strand
GGCCCAGAACAGCAGCTTCTCACCGCTGCCCGAGCCGGCTGCCGGCTGCGGGGCACTGCCGGAATGTTCGACGTTACTCATCGGAGGCGACTCCTGGTGTGGTCTCAATTGTGCGTGGTGTTCTGCCAGAACCTGCTTGTGAGCACGACCTCCCGGAACCGCACGGACACACTGTCCAACGGGTGCGTTTTCCGAAAAGAAGTTCCCGAAGCGGGAGCGGAAGCTGCAGCAGAATGCTGACTGCAATCTGCCGGCGCAGGCGTGCAGTATCCTACCAGGAGCCTGCGAACAACGCGAACGAATCAGCGTGTTCTGTTGAATCAACCGGTCTGTCCCCCTTTTAACCGCCGCCGCGTCGCTGCTCGGCCACGGTGGGAACCATCCGCTTTCAACCGTTCACCGTCCCCCGTTCGAGCCGCAGCCTCCGTTTCCGCCAGGTGGCCTGCACCCGGGCCGGCAGGGAGATCGAGTTCCTTCTGCCTTCCAGCACCAGAGCGGCCAGCCGGTCCCATTCCCGATATCCGTAAGCACCCCGCGGCCAGTCCTGCTGCATCCACAGCTGCACAAAGCAGCTGCGCAGCAGGTGCCGCGGAACATTCACCAGCTGGTCACAGTCCAGTTCCGCCTGGCTTTCGCTGGCCTGCAGCAGGCTCTGCTGCAGCAGTCGGGCCGCTGCAAACTCCACCGCCTGTTCCACGTCGGCGGCCTGTCGCCCCAGACGCACCATGGCAGTATTCACCTCCGGATTGAACTTTTCCCGCAGCAGTGGCAGCAGTTCGTGGCGAATCCGGTTGCGGGTAAAGGCGGAATCGGCGTTCGTCGCATCGGTGCGAAAGTCCAGATCCCGCGCGGCCAGCCACGCCTCCAGTGCTGAACGGCCAACTTCCAGCAGCGGACGAATCAGCAGGACGTTCTCACACAGCCTCCGCGAAACCGGCATCCCCCGCAGCCCGCCAAGACCGGTCCCCCGCAGGATGTGGTGCAGAATGGTTTCGGCCTGGTCATCCGCCGTATGGGCGACCGCCACGGCAGCACAGTCCGCCGCAACCGCGACCCGCTGCAGAAACCGGTACCGCAGGTCGCGGGCAGTCTCTTCGATTCCCCGGCCGGTTTCTTTCGCAGTATGCTGCACATCGGCCCGTTCCAGCACCAGCGGAAGATCGAGCTGCCGGCAACGGGCTTCCAGCCAGCGGGCGTCCGCTTCGGAATCCGTTCCCCGCAGCTGATGATTCAGATGTGCCGCCCGCACTTCCAGCGGGAATACCTGCCGCAGTTCGGCCAGTATTTCCAGCAGGCAGGTACTGTCCGCCCCGCCGGAAACTCCCACCAGCAGGCGCGATTCCGTCAGGTTCAGCGAACGGAGCACGTTGCCCACCTGCTCGCCGACAGACTCCCCGTTCACATTTCCCACGTTGTCTGGTATTTCAGTCTGAGAGAACAGCTCGAACGCTTGACGGCAGCGTCAAACAGAGGAAGTGAGACGGCATGACTGAGACGCCTGGCATGAAACCCCGCTGGCGGCTGAAGCAGTGTCTCTGGGCCCGCCTGTGCCTGACAGGGTGCCTCGTGCTGGCCGGCTGCGGGGCAGCGGAAGAAGGTTACCAGTCGGGGACTTCCGGGAGCGGAACACCGCCGGATGCCCCAGCCAGCCAGTCTGCCGAACAGCTCAAGGCTGGCCAGCCACGGCCCGTCCCAGCCTCGCTGGAGGACATTCCAGCAGTTCCGGCTGATGAAATCCATCTCACCATCGAACCCGAGTCCCCCGCCCGCTACCATCGCGTCAGCCGAGGTGAATCGCTCAGCGGGATTGCCCGGCAGTATCGCTCATCGGTCGAAGCACTGCAGCAGCTCAACGGGCTGGACGATCCCGGTTTCCTCGAACCCGGCCAGCTGCTGCGTCTCCCCTGATGCTTCCCTGTTCGGTTTCTCGGTTTTTTAGAGCAGATGCCTGTCGACCGGCCTCTGCTGTCTCACAGGAGCAGTCAACTTTGTCTCTGGAACAGATCTGGGCTCCGTGGCGACTGGCCTATATTAAGGGCGACCCTCAGCAGACGTCCCCGGCAGCAGGCCCCGCTGCTTCGTCCGCACCTCCGGAATCCGCTCCCGAAGCGGCCAGCCCGGGTAATGGGGAAAACTGCGGGTGCTTTCTGTGCCGGTATGTGGCAGCCGCCACCACGGAAGACCGGGCCAATCTGGTGGTTCTGCGCGGGAAAAAAGCGGTGGTCGTGCTGAACCGCTACCCCTACAACAACGGACACCTGCTGGTGGCCCCTCATGCCCACAAAGCCACCCTCGAAGAACTGGATGACGAGGAACTGCTGGAATGCGGCCAGCTGCTGCGGCAGCTGTGTGGCGTGCTGAGGCGGGTCATGTCTCCGGATGGCTTCAACGCCGGCCTGAACCTGGGACGGGTGGCCGGTGCCGGATTGCCGGGCCACCTGCACTGGCACCTCGTCCCGCGATGGAATGGCGACACCAACTTCATGCCGGTGCTGGGAGAAGTGAACGTCATTCCCCAGTCGTTGGACGCGCTGTACGAAATGCTCATCACCGAGCTGAGTTCCTCAGCGAATTAACTACCAGCGGCAGGCGAAGTCGGCCACCCCAATCGGATTCGCCCTGTCGGGCAGATTGTCCCGCGGGGCTGGCTGGCATTTGGCTCAACCCCTGCAGGCGTCCGGCGGACCTCGGCTTGAGGGCGGCGCGAAGGCCCCCTGAAATGCTCGCGACCGAGCTGTGCAGCTTGCCGAAACCCGCAGTGGTTCAACAGGTTCTGCCGGGTGCGCTGCTGGCAATTGGCTCTCCCGAGGATTATGATATGGGCTAACGGGTTTCCCGTTTCCTTCACTGAAATACCTGCAGGCCTGCCCCGTCGCAACATGCCGTCAGGTCCGGGAACTGCTGACAGTTTGAAGGAAATGACAGGCCACGTTGCGGGCCGTACTGTAATGCAGAACGCGAATTCCTCAGCCGGCTGGTGACGACGTGGCCCTTCAGGCAGGCCGCGATCGATGTCAGCCTGGCCATCACCCCACCCGACGCCCATACGCCGCCGCAGTGTGGGCAAAACGACTGCTGGACCGGTTCTCCTTCCATGCTGCTCATCATCCTGCGGATCCTGTATGCGTTCGTCTGCGCGGGCGCGATTGCCACATTCGTCACGCCTGCTTCCAGTGGAATTGGCGTGCAGTCGCCGCTGATTGTCCGGGAACACCCGTTCGCGACATTCGTTGTGCTGATGCTGGTGACCCAGTCCATCACCCTGCTGGATGTCTTCATCCGCCGGAAACGGATTGAAGTCATTTCCTCGGTCTATTTCGGCCTGCTGGTGGGCGTGCTGCTCAGCTACCTGCTGATTCAGGCACTGGAACCGATTATCAAAGGCCAGCCCTTTGAAAGCGGCGTTGTCATGCTGACCACGCTGATTCTGCCCTACCTGTGCATTTCGCTGGTGCTGCAGACGCGGGACGACTTCCGCTTTGTGATTCCCTATGTGGAATTTTCACGGGAACTCAAAGGCGGTAAGCCCCTCGTGCTCGACAGCAGCGCCCTGATCGACGGGCGAATCGCCGACATGCTGGAGACCCACATTCTCGATTCCCAGCTCGTCGTGCCGAAATTCGTGCTGCATGAGGTGCAGGAAATTGCCGACAGCAGCGACAAGACCCGCAAGACCCGCGGTCGCCGCGGCCTCGAAGTGCTCAGCAAGCTGCAGACCAGCCCCTCTGTCGAAGTCAAAATGTACGACTCCGACGACAACAGCAGAATGACAGTCGATCAGCGGCTGGTAGAAGTCTCCCGGCAGCTGGGCGGCCGGCTGGTGACCAACGACATCAACCTGAACAAGGTCGCCACGCTGCAGGGCATCCCCGTGGTGAACCTGAACGATGTGGCCAACGCGCTGAAACCCAGGTACCTGCCGGGCGAACGTCTCAAGCTGAAGATCATTCGCGAAGGCGAATCCGCCGGGCAGGGTGTGGGCTATCTCGACGACGGGACGATGGTTGTCTGCGAGCAGACCAGCCATCACATCGGCAAGGAGCTGGACATCATCGTGACCAGTGTGCTGCAGAGCAGTGCCGGCCGCATGATCTTCGGCCGCCAGGTGCACGCCACCCGCCCGGAATAACCTCCGGGCCAGCGGGTCCGTCAACCGCCGGCCACGACGTGCACCATCCTCCGCTGGCAGAGCTGCTGCCGATCCGCTGCAGGTCACCGCGTTCCCCGCGGAACGATTGCCGAATCAGGCAGCCGGGCTCCGCCAGAGCGTTTACATCTGCGAGACCGTGCGGATTCCCAGCAGGTCGAGTCCCGTCGCCAGGACCCGGGCTGTCAGGTCGCACAGCAGCAGACGGCTGGTCCGCAGGTCGATGTCCTCTTCCCGCCGCACGTGACACTTCTCGTAAAACGAGCTGAACGTGTTCGCCAGCGAGAACAGGCAGGCCGTCAGCACGTTGGGACGGTAATCGGCCAGCGCCGCCGCAAGCTGCTCCGGGAACTGCAGCAGTTCCAGCGCGAGAGCGCGTTCTTCCGGAGTCGAGAGAATCACGCCTTTGCCCGGGTTGTCCCGCAGTGACTGCGGATCGACCTCACACTGCCGGAAAATTCCACTGCTGCGGGCATAGGAATACTGGATATACGTCGCAGTATCGCCCGTGCGGGCCAGCATCTTGTCCCAGCTGAAAACGTAATCGCTTTCGCGGTTGTGGTGCAGGTCGGCGTATTTAATTCCGCCGATGCCCACGACGCGGGCCACATCGGCCCGGGTGGTTTCGTCCATTTCGGGGGCTGGCTGCCCTGCTTCGTCGGTCCGGGAATCGTCATTCTCATTGACGATTTTGCGCGCGCGGCGGACGGCTTCCTCCAGCAGACTTTCGAGTCCCACCGTATCTCCGGCCCGGGTCTTGAACGGTCTGTTATCCGGACCAAGGACCGTGCCGAAGCTGATGTGCTGCAGGTCGAGGTCTGTGAATCCCCACCTGGCGGCTGTGCCGAACAGCAGACGGAAATGCTCGCCCTGTCGGGCATCGACCACATACAGAATGCGGTCGGCTTTCAGTTCCTCCACCCGATAGCGAATGGTGGCCAGATCCGTCGTCGCGTACGTGAACGCGCCGTCCCGCTTGCGGACAATGAACGGTGCTTCATTCCCTTCCAGGAACACACACATTGCCCCGTCGCTCTCGACGGCCAGTCCCTTCTCTTCCAGATCAGCCACGGTGCTGGCCAGCATCGGCTGGTAATGGCTTTCACCCAGGCTGAGGTCGAACTCGGTGCCCAGCTGATCGTAAACCTTCTGCAGTGCGGCCAGGCATTCAGGCAGAAACCGCTGCCACAGGGCGAGGTTGGTTTCATCGCCCGCGTGCAGTTTCGCGGTTTCTTCCCGTGAGAGACGGACAATGTCCGGATGCGCTTCAGCCAGCGGATGCAGGATTTCGTCCTGCTCGATCTGGCTCTTCTGCTTATTGAGCGAATCCAGCCTGGCGGTCAGTTCTTCGACTCGCGACTGAAGTTTCTTCAGCTCCTTCTTATGCCGCTTCGCCGCGGACTTGTCCTCTGGTGGGTCCTGGTCTTTCGCTTCTTCCAGCAGTCGCTCGGCTTCGTTCAGCCGTTCCTCGACCGATGGCTGTTCCGTGGTGGCCGCATGATAATCGCACAGCTGGTTGACCAGCCGGTACAGCCTGGCCAGCTCGCCGACGGGATCCCGTTCGTAAACTTCTTCGTCCCGAAAATTGTTCCAGCCGTAGATAATCATCCCGAACTGGGTGCCCCAGTCGCCAATGTGATTATCGCTGATGACTTTGTGCCCGGCGAACCGCAGCATCCGCACCAGTGCCGCTCCGATGACCGTGCTCCGCAGGTGCCCCACGTGCATTGGCTTGGCCACATTCGGCGCGGAAAAATCGACCACGACCGTCTGCGGCTCGGCCACAGGCTCCACGCCCAGGCGTTCATCGCTCACGAGGCGGGCCGTCTGCTCCTGCAGCCACTCATCCTTCAGCCGCAGATTGATGAACCCCGGCCCGGCGATTTCCGGCTCATGGCACATATCGTTCACGTCAAGCGCCTGCACGATGGCTTCCGCCACCTGGCGGGGCGGCTGCTTCAGTTGGCCACCAAGAGGCATGGCGCAGTTGGCCTGGTAGTCACCATGGCGGACATCGCCGGAAGGCCGCACCATCTCGACAAATGCTTCCGGAGCATCGGTCAACGTCGCCAGCGCCGGCCGAAACCGGTTCTTCAGTTCTTCCAGCAGATTCATGGGGAATGCCCTGTCTGTCCCTTCATCCTCAATGTGGAGACCGCACCTGTGGCGGAGCCGGCCCGGAGCAGGCGGCTCTTCAGGAAAGCACGGCCAGCCGGACGGCTTTCTCTGATTCCCTGCACCGGCCGGGAGATCTGGCAGGTGGCCTCAGCGGAATGGGCAGCCGCTTCGGCGGAAGAAAACTGCCGACATGCTGGCCCCGGGTGAGCTGCCATCATTTTCGTCTGCTCAGCCGCCCGCGTCAGGAAGCATGTTCGCTGGCTGAGGAATCGGAGCTGGATTCGGCTTCTTCGGCGATCGACGGAGTTTCGCCGGTCCTCAGTTCGAGGTCAATCCGCGTGGCATCGGCCCACAGATGTTCCAGGTCGTACAGGGAACGGGACTCTTCGTCGAATACGTGCAGCACAATGTCGCCGTAATCCTGCAGCAGCCAGTTCGATCCGTCCTGGCCTTCCAGGCCGATACGGCGGGAACCGGCCTCCCGCAGCACACGGTTGACCTCTTCTCCGATCGCGCGCATCTGCCGGCGGCTGTTCGCCGTGGCGAGGACGAAATAGTCCACAACGGGGGTAATCGCTGTCAGATCCAGCACGACAATCTCTTTACCACGAAGATCGCCCGCAGCCTGGGCTGCCATGAGGGCGTGCTTCCGGCTCGAGGAAAGCTGGTCTGATCGGTCCTGTTCGCTTGAGATCACTGCTCTCCCGCGGTTCTGACGAAGGTCGAACCTGCTGTGACACGTCATGATCGGCGGAAAAACTCCGCCGCACCAGTGACAGAACACTCATTTGACCGGCCCGTCATGGAATCCCGCGATCACCATGGGCCCGGCCCGCAACATCCACCGGCAAAACAGCCGCTGCGCGAAGAGACCTCCACAGGTCTCAGTGCGGCCGCCGCTGCTCACCGCCAGCATAATAAGTCAGATCATAGCCGGAACAGACATTTTCTGCAGCTGTATGCCCAGTCCGCTGCTCAGCGGTCCCGCACACCCGCCGGGCGACTGCCTGCGGGCACATGCACCGGCCACTTCAGGCCGGCCCCCGGCCAGGGGAATTCCCGCGGGGAATGCCGGCTGAAGCGAAACATTCTGACGACAGAACTTTCCGCCCGGAGAGAGGGACAAGCATCCCGGCAGCCCAGTTCGCTCACGAATACCGTTTGCCTGCCGACGATGAGTCCAGCGGAAAATCAGCCTCCACTATCGCAGGCAGCCTGCCCCTCCCGAAGGAACGACAGGCTGCGTGCTGTACTCAGCGGGGCAACGGATTTCTCAGCTGCCGGGAACAGTCTCTTAGAAATTCAGGGCATACTGCACAATCAGACCGGCGAACACCACCGAAACCATGCTCATCAGCTTGATGAGGATGTTCAGGCTCGGGCCGCTGGTATCTTTGAACGGGTCGCCGACGGTGTCGCCGACCACGGTCGCCTTGTGAGCATCCGTGCCTTTGCCACCATGGGCACCGGCTTCGATGTACTTCTTGGCGTTATCCCAGGCACCACCAGCGTTCGCCATGAAGATGGCGACAGCGAAACCGGAAGTCAGACCACCGGCCAGCATGCCCATCACACCGCCCACACCCAGGACGAGACCCACCAGCACGGGCACCACGATGCCCAGCAGAGCCGGCAGAACCATTTCCTTCTGGGCGGCCGTCGTGCTGATCGCCACACAGGCTGCGTAGTCCGGAGTTCCACTGCCGTCCATAATTCCCGGAATGTCGCGGAACTGCCGACGCACTTCTTCCACCATCTTGTTCGCGGCCCGTCCCACGGCTTTCATGGTCATGGCACAGAACACGAAGGCCAGCATCACACCCAGGAACATGCCCACCAGAACCTTGGGGTTCATGATGGTCACATTGTAGTACCGGACGTAATCCGGAATCGTGGCCAGCTGGTTGGGAATGACCTTGCTGTCAGCCACCAGCTTGTCGATATCGAGGGTGAGTGACTTCCCGACGTTCTCCCGGTCGTACAGCGGCCGCAGCGCTTCCGGCGTATTCTGGGCGGAGCTGGAAGCCGGGAAAATGAGGAACGCCTGCGGATGGGAATCGGCATCCCCCGACCGCACGGCGAGGACGCCCCGGCTGACGACATACGCTTTCGCGTTCGACATGTCATCGCTCAGCTCGACCTGCTCCGCGATGGCGGGTTTCTCGACCCAGCGGTCGAACCCGACGCGAACTTCTTCCACGTAGGCCGCCAGCAGAGCCAGAGCCGTCAGAGCGGCGGAACCAATGGCGAACCCTTTGCCCGTGGCCGCCGTGGTGTTACC
>JAGQPV010000220.1 GCA_020426545.1 Planctomycetaceae bacterium | reverse complement strand
GCATCGATCAGTAACCGCAGGCTCCGCGCTCCGGGCCGCTGGACGCACCAGGCGGCATCGGAACGGACGTCCCTGAAGACGCTGGAGGCAAGTTGCCAGGGACCACCCGAAGTCGTGGGTGGCACGACCCTGACCGCAGGGAAGGGCGTGGCCTACTCTTCAGCAGGCCGGGCTGATACCAGTCCAGGGAGGGATTTTCCTGCCGTCACTCGCGTGACGACAGGGATTCTTTCCGGACAGCCACTCAGGCGTTGCGATCTTCCGAACCCGCGTGTTCCGCCGTGGCGGTACCGGCGGGCTCGGCATCCGTGGGAGCAGATGTCGGCGGCTCAAAGCGGGGAGCCTGCATCTCCTGGCGATCGTGGTCGTCATCCGGCAGCGGGCGACGGGTTTCCGTGGAGCTGTGCGAGTAGTTGTGCGAAGAAGAATACGTGGCGTTGTTCACTTCATCTTCCACGCCGCGAATGCCCTTCTTGAACTCCACAATGCCCTTGCCCAGGCTGCGGGCCACTTCGGGCAGCCGCTTGCCGAACAGCAGCAGGGCGATAACACCAACGATCATCATCTCCGGCAGGCCGGGAGCACCAATGCCGAGAAACGCGGGGATGGCTGTGAACATGGCGGGGTTCCTCTAATTGACTGTTCGCGCTGTGACTGCACCCGCAGCCGCGAGATACTGACATTCGCCCGGCGAAAGCCGCTGCAGCCTGTCAGACGGTAGGAAAACAGGGCCGGAGAAATCCGGCGAGAACAGTCCAGGCTGTCCCGTGGGGAAGCCCTCTCTGTCCTGAATCGTCAGTTCTGCTTCAGTCGTCAGCTCGAAATCGAAGACCGATGGTCATCGTGACTTTTCCGGTCACTGTCGTCCCGGTCGCGGCTGTCGTCGTCATCATCTTCCGTGTGCTGAACTCCACGGCGGAATTCCGTCACGCTCTGGCCCAGCGACCGCATCACCGAGGGCAGCCGCTTGCCAAACAGCAGCAGCACAATGACGGCAATAATCATCAGCTCCGGCAGTCCCGGAGCACCGAAGTACATGCCATAAACCATGAGGGCAACTCCCATCAGTTTCGAGCGAATCTCCGCCCGACAGCGATCGTACAGGACGATCGGCCACGAACAGCCGGTGTGAACACAATGCCGACCGCAGGTCTGTTTCCCGCGGCCGCCTGAAGCAACTGCCGAAAACCCGTTCCTGCTCCAGCGTTCCCCGCTGCAGCAGCGCCCCACAATGCGTGGGGCAGATGTCGATTGTGGCGGACTGCCTCAACCAGTCAGAGACTGACCGCCAGCCTGTTGCTCACCGCGACACATTGCCGGGTGAAAGCAGAACAATTCACATCCAGCCGGATGCAGCCGGGATCTCCGAACAGGTACTCAGTCGGGATGAAGACCGCTGCACACCTATTATGAACCGCACCGGTGGCAGAACAAGCCGTAAACACCCTGGGAATTAACCGAGGCGAAAAGGACGTTCCAGGAAATCCGGTTCACACAATTCGGGTGGAACCAGCAGGTGGAGGGAAGCTGAGCGAGGCTGAGGGCCGGGCCGGAAGTTTCCGCCTCAGACAGCCATCGGGAGAAATCTCTCCAGCTGATGCTGCCAGCCAGGCTGAAAACAGAACTCCGGAACACCTTGTTAGACGCGCTGCGAACACCCGACACCCGCTGAAGAACGGCTGCCTGCTACTGGACGTCCGCCCGGTCTGCCCGCTGAAGAGAGTGCAGGAAGGTTGAGCGATGCGGTATTTATTCTACTCTGGCAGGAACGGCTGTCAACGGCCTGCTTTGCCAAAATTCCCCCGCTCTCTGATTGGCCCGGCCGCGGGAAATCCGTCGTGCCGGCAGAAAGCCCCCCGGCGGACAGGATTTCCTGCTCTCAGCCGTGCTGCGGGAAGACTGGTGCTGTGGAGGGCCCGCTCTTCTCCCGGCTGCCGTCCTGCTCGCCGGCAGCTGCCGGCCTCAGGCGGCCGATTCATCGCTGCGGGATTTCTTTTTGCCTTCCGGAGAATCTGCCGCGCTGGCGGCACCGTCTTCCTCGACAGCTGACCGCCCCGTGGCAGCGGGGCTGGCGGCATCGCTCCGCCGTTCCGGCGTGGCATTCGATGAACGACGTCCAGGGGCCGGGCGCAGCGAGGTGGTGGAACGGTGACCGTCCTGGAATGAAGGGACAGCCTTCTCCAGATCGCGTTCCAGCTGGCGGACATCGAGCTTCACCGGCAGCCGCACCGTGAACAGGCTGCCCCGGCCGAATTCACTCTGCAGGGTGACCGATCCTCCCAGCAGCCGCGACAGCTCCCGCACGATGGACAGGCCCAGCCCCGTCCCGCCGTATTCCCGGGTCATCGTGTCCTGCTGGCCGGGAACGGAACGCCCCTGCCGGAACTTCTCGAAGATCGTCTCCTGATCTTCCAGCGGAATGCCGATGCCCGTGTCTTCCACAATCAGCTCGAAATGGCGGTGATCGGCCAGGCGGGCCCGTACATTCACGCGGCCGCCTTCCGGTGTGAACTTCACCGCGTTGGACAAGAGGTTATTCAGAATCTGCTGCAGTTTGCCCGGGTCCTGGCTGACAACCGGCGTGCCGGAACCAATTGACGACTGCAGGGCGATGTTCTTCCGCTCGGCCATCACGGCAATGCCCGACAGCTGCCGCTCGATCAGGTCGGCCAGAGAGAACTCCGTCACCTGCAGTTCCATCTTGCCGCTTTCGATCTTGGCCAGATCGAGCAGATCGTTGATCAGCAGCATCAGATCGCGGCCCGAACGCTGAATATTCCCCACGAACCGCTTCTTGCGTTCGTCGAGGTCTTCGGCATCGGCCAGCACCTCGCTGAAGCCCAGAATGCTGTTCAGCGGCGTCCGCAGTTCGTGGCTCATGGTGGCCAGGAACTCGTCTTTCAGCTTGTTCATCTCGTACAGCCGCAGGTTGACCTGCGCCAGTTCGTCCACTTTGCCGTCGAGATCGCCGTTCACCTGCCGCAATTCGTCCTGCACCGTCGTGAGGTGCCGCAGCATGCGATTGAACGCGTGGCTCAGTTCTTCGAATTCGTCGCCGGTGCGGATGTCGGCCCGGAGATCGAGGTTGCCGCGGGCGATTTCATCGCTGACGTCCTTCAGATGCAGCACGGGCTTGACGATGACATACCGCACGATGGCATAGGCGGCCAGCATCGCCAGAAAGGCGGTGAAAATGGCCGTTGCCAGCAAGATCGCGTTGTTCCACGCCAGCGATTTCTTCGTTCGCTCCAGCGGGAACGAGACCTTCACCATGCCGAGCAAATCGCCCTCGCTCACCTGCGGATCGCGGGCCGCATGGCAGCGCAGGCACGACTTTTCCGCACGCACTTCCCCGTAGTAATGGTACTCGCCGCGATCGTACAGAATGTCGACCACCGACTTCTGACCGCGTTTGAGCTTTTCCAGGGCGTCGTACCCGGCGTCATCCACAGGACGCTCGCTTGGCGACGCCGTCGTGGGGTCGGCCTTCAGGATCTTCCAGCTGAACTCCCGCAGGTCTTCGGGTTTCAGCGACGCGGCGAACTCGTCGATGATCGGCAGGACCGCCTTGTTGCCTTCAAGTTGCTTCCAGTGCTTTTCCAGCAGGATGGGCGAGATCAGCAGGCGAGCCGTCGTTTCGTTCTGTTCGTAAACCAGTCGCGACGTCAGGCGGCCATAAAAGTAGAAGCTCGACGCGATCAGCAGCATGAGTCCGCCGCCGAACAGAAAGCGGCACTTGCGTTCGAGGCTGGTTTCGCCCAGCAGTCGTTTAACAGTACGGTAAGACATGAATCAGTTCTGCTTCCCGGCAGACTGCCAGCCGGTGACTGCGCCCGGCGCAGAGGGTCGATAATTCCAGAGAGATGAAGCTTCCTGTTCACTGCAGGCGGGCAGCAGCCGGTGCTGCCTGCCGTCTGTCGGGACGCTGCAGCCCCCTATTCTGGTAGAGATGGCTGTTCCGGGCAACATGAATGCAATTTCCGTCCCGGCTTCCGCGTCGGAAGTCCCGCCCGTCGATCCTTCGCGATCCCCCCACTCTGCTTGCAACCACAGCCACAGAGCCGGAAGATGGTAAACCTGTCCGGCCGTCCCGGTGCCGTGCTGGCCCCGGTATCCGACATGCCCCCGGATCCGACATGAAAGGCACAGCTGATGACATACCAGGAGCAGTCGCACTCTTCCCGTCGGGAATTTCTCGGCCAGCTCGGCCTGGCCGCCACCGGCGGAATGCTGGCCCCGCTGTGGCTGCCGGGCGGTTCCGTTTCAGCCGCGGAGCAGCCTGCTGCCCGTCCGGACGGGAAGTCAAAGTCACCGGGCCGCCGCCCGCGGGTCGCCGCTGTCTTTACCGAGCTGCGATTCCGTTCGCATGCCTACAACATCCTGGAGAACTTCTTCCAGCCGTACCTGTTCCGCGGGAAGCTGGTCGACCCTGGCGTGGATGTCGTCTCCTTCTATGCCGATCAGTTCCCCGAGAACGACATGGCCCGCGATGTCTCGAAGCAGCTGGGCGTGCCCCTGTTCGATTCCATCGACAAGGCACTGTGCGTGGGCGGGAAGGATCTGGCGGTCGATGCGGTACTGTCCATCGGCGAGCACGGCGATTATCCCACCAACGAGCGGGGACAGAAAATGTACCCCCGCAAACGGTTCTTTGATGAGTGCGTGGCCGTGATGGAACGGGCCGGCCGCTACGTGCCGCTGTTCAACGACAAGCACCTGTCCTGGCGGGCCGACTGGGCCACCGAAATGTACGAGACGTCGGTCAAGCACGGCTTCCCGCTGATGGCCGGCAGCTCTGTCCCACTGGCCGAACGCGTACCCCCGCTCGACCTGCCCGACGGGGCGGAAATTACCGAAGCCGTCTCCATTCATGGCGGCGGGATGGAGGTCTACGACTTCCATGCCCTGGAGGTGCTGCAGTCGTTCGTGGAATCGCGGGCGGGGGGCGAAACCGGTATCGAGCGGGTCGAGCTGCTCTCCGGCGAACTGTATGAAGCGGCCGTCAGCGAAGGCCGCTGGTCGGGCAGTCTGGTGGACGCCGCATTGAAGGCCGAGAATATTCGCGGAGTCGAACGCGTCAAGCGGCCCATCCTCGGGCGGCCCGCTTATGCTCAGAAGGAAATCGCCCGCCGGCCGAAAGGCAGCCACGCCATCATTCTGACGTATCGCGACGGAATGCAGGCCACCATTCTGCGGCTGGGCAGCAGTGCCAACCGCTGGAACTTCGCCTGCCGGGTGAAGGGTGAGAAAACGCCCCGGGCCACCGCCCTGTACAACGGGCCGTGGGGCAACCGCTGCCTGTTCAAGGCGCTGTCCCACAGCATTCAGTACATGTTCCAAAACAACCGGCAGCCATACCCCGTCGAGCGGACGCTGCTGGTGAGCAATGTGCTGGAAGCGGCCATGGAATCCCACGAGAAGTGGGGCAAGCCGGTCTCCAACGAACGGCTGGAGGTGGCTTACCAGCCCATCGATTTCACCGCGCTGCGGGAGAACGGCGACTCGTGGAAAATCATCACAGCCGAGTCGAAACAGCCCGCCGACTTCTCACCCGGCGACGCCCGCTTTCTGCCCGACGGGAAAGACTGAATCGGCCCTGATACCCAGTCCCGCAGGGTGGCACGTCCCGGAGGAACGACGGGCGTGGTCTTCCTCATCTGCTGCCGCATGGCTTCTCTTTTCGCAGGTCAGGCTATTGCCTGATGCCTTTCCTGACCTGCTTCTTCTGCACCATCAGACTTTCAGTTCCCACAGCAACAGGACCACAGGACCCACAGCATGACGCGCTCCCTCGCGACACGTTCTTTCTTTCATCACCTGTCCCTGGCAGCCCTGCTGCTGGCAGCTGCCGGACCCCTGTCTGCGGCCGATAATTACACCCTGCCAGACGATGCGAAACCGCAGGAAGGTGTGCCGGAAGGCACGATCACAAAGCACACCTGGGAGAGCACAAAGCACTACCCCGGCACCGTGCGGGATTACTGGGTGTACGTGCCGGCCCAGTACAAAGCCGACGGTGATCCCGCCTGCGTGATGGTGTTCCAGGACGGGGGCGGATATGTCTCCCGCACCGGTCCGACGCCCGTGCCCACCGTGTTCGACAACCTGATTCACGCCGGTCAGATGCCGGTCACGATTGGCATCTTTCTGAATCCGGGCGTCATTCCCGCGGCCAAGCCCGATGCGAAACCCCGCCGCAACCGCAGCCTGGAATACGATACCCTCAGCGACCGGTACGCTCTGTTTCTGCTGGACGAAATCCTGCCCGCGGTGGGGAAGGAATACAACCTGAGCGATGATCCGGAAAAGCGGGCGATCTGCGGTATCAGCTCAGGAGGAATCTGTGCCTGGACCGTGGCCTGGGAACGGCCTGATGCCTTCCGCAAGGTACTCAGCCACGTCGGCAGCTTCACCAATATTCGCGGCGGCCATGTGTACCCGGCCCTGATCCGCAAGACCGAGCCCAGACCGATCCGTGTGTTCCTGCAGGACGGCACCGGCGACCTCGACAACCTGCATGGCAGCTGGCCGTTGTCCAACCGGCAGATGGCCGCGGCGCTGAAGTTCGCCAATTACGATTACCGCTTCGTGATGGGAGACGGTGGCCACAACCGGAAGCACGGCGGGGCGCTGCTGCCGGATTCCCTCCGCTGGCTGTGGCGCGATCTGGCTCCGAAACCGGGCGAGGTACCCTATGCCGACGGCCCGTCCGATCTCGAGCAGCCCTCCACCCCGGCGGATCGGTAATCGAGATGGCACTGACCGCTCGATAAAGGAAAGCCGCACCACCAGGCCGGCCATTCCATGACAGTGAAGACTGTTCCCCGCGGAGCAGGCAGAGGGGCAGCCACGCCCGTCCGCACTGGCAGCAAATCGCATGGCACCACTCGACCGGAATAACGGCTCGCATTCTGGCCCGGATTGCTTGAAACCTCCCGCTCCCGACAAACCCCACTCGACGGAACGACCAGATCAGGGTCTGGCAGTGGGTATAGCCCCCCGGCTGCGCAAGGGGACTCTCCTTCCCCGTGACTGGTGGATACCGGATATCCACCGGCGAGCAACTGGCGAGAATATCTCAGCCGGCAATCGCCCGGCAATCAGGCCAGCACGGTTCGCTTTGAGAGGGAGAATGTCGCCGATGTATCATCACGTGAAAAAGCTCATGTACACCGTCAATGTGGGCGATCCCGATCCGCGGTTCGGCAAGATGCTGCTGGAACAGTTCGGCGGGGCGAACGGAGAACTCGCTGCGGCACTGCAGTACTCAATTCAGGGGCTGAACTGCGAGGACCCCGGCCGGAAGGACCTGCTGATGGATATCGGCACGGAGGAACTGAGCCATCTGGAGGTGATTGGCAGCCTGGCGAGAATGCATCTCAAGCCACTGAAGGAGGGAGACAAGAGCGAAGCCGAGCAGGACCCGCTGATTGCGGTGGTCGGCGGCGGCGGAGTCTCGCTGAACAACTCCCAGGGGAATCCGTGGACTGCGGATTATCTCAAGATCTCCGGGCAGATCGAAGTCGATCTGCGGAGTAACATAGCGGCCGAAGCGCGAGCAAAGATCACATATGAGCGACTGATCAATTATTGCGACTGCCCCGGCACGAAGGATGCTCTGAAATTCCTGATGACGCGCGAAATCGCGCACATGAAGGCCTTCGGGGCGGCCCTTGAAAGTCTGAGTAAGGGGCCGCTGGAAATCGGTGAGTTGCCTGTGATGGATGAGTACGTCAACAAGTATTTCAATGATTCGACGGGCGAAGGGGAACTGGGCGAGGACACGACCGGCCCGTGGAATTCCGGCAACGGGTGGGAAGTCGTCAACAATCCGGGGTTTGATTCTGCGGGAAAGTAAGTTCCTCTCGGAGCAGATGGCTGATTGTAGTCAGCCGGAAGGCGCCGGGTATCGTGGTGTTGCGATACCCGGCGGCGAATCGGTGACCATCGAATTCGGTGAAACTGCTGCCATTCCGCTTCCCCCGGGGCATTTCGGGGCCGACCGATTTCCAGCTTCACCCGGTTGAATGCTCAGCCTTTCAGCCCGTACAGCGGCCGGAACCGGTTGTTGAGGTGGCGGCGTTATTCAGATGCTGACAGCCGTCTCTCTCACTTCTCATTCCCCGGCGGCGACATTCGGCCGGTGCGGGGCGATGGGCCGCGGGATGTTCTTCGCCTCAAACCGCTTGAGCAGTTCCTCGTCGCCTGCCGAGGCCACAAGCTCCTGCTCCTCCCGGTAAATCGGATACAGATCGCGGACGTCGATCCATCGATAGTCCGGCATCTGGTAGTTTGCGGTTTCACGATGCAGGCAGAGCCAGCCGCACAACTCTGTATCCGGGGCCAGTGGGCCTGGCGGGTCGCCGTTCATGAAGACGGCCGCCTGCCGCTGGGGCCACTTGAGGCTGTCACGGGTCTGATCGACCAGCCGCCGGAGCCACTCGACGGGCCAGTTCCAGACGGGGTCCGCCAGTGCCTCGTCCGACAGCGGCCAGTCCGCCGGCAGGGCCAGTCTCAGTTCGGTCGCAATCGGCTGCCCGTTCGGCAGGTGCAGAATGATGTCGCTCAGTCCGGTGGTA
>JAGQPV010000219.1 GCA_020426545.1 Planctomycetaceae bacterium | reverse complement strand
GAAGTACAGGCTGCCATCGGGAGCGAAGGCCAGGCCGACGGGCCGGAAGTTCTCGCCGCCCTGAATCAGCGGTTCGGCGACGGCAACGAACGAGGCCCCCTGCGGTTTGAGTGAGAAGCGGTCGATACGGTGGTCGCCCCAGCTGGTGACCAGCAGCGAGCCCCGGTATTCCTTCGGCAGGCCATCGGTTTCGACAGCCACAATTCCCGAAGGTGCTTCGCCGGTGCCGCCGACCATCGGCAGCGTACCGGGGACTTCGCCGTTCCAGGCGGTGAAGGGGTGCAGGCCCTTGCGGCCATTGCGAAAGCGGTAGCCGTAATCGCCGCCCTGTTGAATATGCAGCAGCCGGCAGGGCGGGCGGCTGTCGGGGTCGTTATCGACGGTAAACAGTTCGCCGAAGGCATTGATGCAGCTGGCGTGCGGGTTCCAGAACCCGGTGGCCCACAGTTCGAGTTCGGTGCCATCGGGCCGGCAGCGGTACAGGTTGCCTCCCTCTCCGCCGCCCTTCAGCTGTGTGCCGTCGCTGCCGATGAGGGTGTAATCGGCTCCCAGGTTTTCGCCGAAGCCGATGAACATATGGTCCAGGCCATCGAAGGCGAACCCGGCCAGCCCGTTGTGCGGATAGTTGCCCGGCGTTTCCAGCCGCACGAGAGTTTCGCGGCGGTCGGCCTTGCCATCGTGGTCGTCATCATTCAGCAGAATGATCTCCCGGCGGGTGGCCACATACACCTGGAACGGCTCCCGTGCATTGCCGGAACCCGCGACTCTCTTCATCACGGGAGGAATCCACACCGGCCGGGCGGCCACACTCATGGCGTGGGTGAAACCATCGGCAAAGACGGTCACTTTCTCGGGGGCGGCGTCGGCGTCGGCCTGTTCCAGCAGCAGCAGGCGATCGGTGGGATGGCGGTCGTAGCCAGCGGGCGGAAAGTGGGTGTTGCTTTCGATCACAAACACCCGGCCCCGGTGATCCACGTCGATCCCCGTGGGGGTCACGATCTGTGGATGCTCGAGGACCAGTTCGACCTTCAGCCGCTCGTCGAGGCTGCGGGGCAGTTCGTCTGCCGTGGGAGTCGCTGGTTCCGCCGCGGTGCCGGGAAAGCAGAGGACACACAGCAACAGGGCCAGCAGCGGGAGCAGTGCCGGGCGGGTGATGTGCAACGAGCCGTGGTGATTCATCGGATGAGGCTCTCCCATGGGGCTGTGATATCGCGGGATTATATAGCACGCGATAAGTAGGGCAGGCTATTGCCTGACGAATCTAACTACATTCCGCTGACCTGTATTGTCGAGCTGGACAGACCATGCCCGGGCTGCTCAAGCTGAATTAAGAACCGTGCCGAAACTCACCTGTTAGTCCTGGCAATTTCTGTAATCGGGAGATAAGTCAGGCACAGCCTGACCTACAGAAGAGCAGGCCCCCCTGTGTTTCTCTGTCGGGCTGTCACTCGAAGTCGCTGATTGTCTGCCAGGTGTGGGTGTCGGCGGCCTGCAGGACGGCCAGGTTGACTTTCAGTGTCTGCAGGCCCTCGGCCAGGGTGCAGAGCGATTTGCCTTTGCCTTCCAACTGGTCGAGGAACAGATTGGCCTGGGCGAGGTAGGGTGTGTCGCGTTCCATCGGCGGGAAGGTTTCGTCGTGCCAGGTGTCTTCCGTGCCGGCCTGCCATCGCCAGCGGCTCTGGTGGGCTTCCAGCCGCACGGTGGCTTCCTCGCAGTTGACCGTCAGGCTGGATTCGTTCGGTCCCTGGAACTGGTTCAGTGAGAAGGAAGACAGCACATCGCCGTGGCGGGCCAGCACGTGCACGGTGTCTTCGACTTCCACGCCTTCCAGTTTCAGATGGGCCGCGTCGGCAGCGACGGAGGTCATCGGCCCGACGAGCCATTCCACCGCGTTGAGCATATGCGTCAGGGCGTCCTGAATCGCACCGCCCCCGGTGGCGCGGCTGTTGTAGTAGATGTCGCGGTAGGCGGGCCGGTAGAAGGGGAAGTTCTGCCCGCTGACCATCGTCACCTGCAGCGGTTTACCAAACCGGCCGGAAGCAATCGCCTGCTGGAAGCTGCGGAGAATCGGGTTGGAACGCCAGGTGTAAGCCACGGCGGAGTGCAGTCTGTTCGCGGAGAGAGTCTCCTGCAGCCTGGAGATGCCGGCGGTGGAGGTGCTGAGCGGTTTTTCGATCAGCAGGTGAATTCCGGCGTCGGCCAGCTGCTGCGCCACGGGAATATGCACCTGGGCCGGCGTGCAGATGACGGCGGCGGTGGGCGGGTTGACCAGGGCTTCTTCCAGCGAGCCGTAGCTGCCGGAGAAGCCATAGCGGTCGGTCACCTGCTGACGCAGGTCGGCGTTCAGTTCGCAGATGGAAACCTCGGCCCGGCCGGTCTCGTGGAAGCAGCGGGCATGCCGCTCTCCGATGGAACCCACGCCCACGACAAGAATACGGTGCTGGCTGCTCATGAAACCCGTTCGCTGCTGATTCAAGGTGCCATCGGCCAGCGGGAATGGTCCGTTCCATTCCACGGTCTGCCTGCGAGAAGATGCGTCCCGCTGGGGGCAGGGGGGCCGGTGTGGCGGATGCTGCCGAGTATAGCTGCGTTCCGGCAAGATTGCGTCTGTGCGGTCGGGCGGGCTACAGTGCGTGGGACCGATCTGCCCGGGTGATCAATCCGCGTTCCGGCAGACGTGTGCTCCGCTCACCAGGGAGAGACCCGCCATGTTCCATTCCCGTTCCCATTTCCGTTTCGCTGTTGTTCCTGTGCTGCTGCTGGCCGTGTGCTGTCTTCCCGCCAGTGCTGGCCGCGCCGCTGATGAGGCAGCCCCGGACAATGCCACCGCCTGGAAAGCCGGGGCGGCGAAGGTGGTGATTACGCCCGTGGAGCCGATGCACATGGCGGGCTATGCCGCCCGCACCGAACCGGCGGAAGGCAAGATTCACGATCTGTATATCAAGGCTCTGGCCGTGGAAGATGCCAAAGGTACGCGGCTGGTGATGATTACGTCGGACCTGATCGGCATTCCGTGGGACCTGAGAAAGTGGCTGGAAGAGCAGGTGCAGGAGAAGTTCGGCCTGCCGGCTTCCGGGCTGCTGCTGAATGCGTCGCACACGCACTGCGGGCCGGAGGTTCGCACGACACCCACGGCCCTGTATGGCCTGGACCCGAAACGGCAGGAACGGGCCACCGCCTACGTGAAGACGCTGCAGGGCAAGCTGCTGCAGCTGGTAGAAGAATCGCTGGACGACCTGGCTCCGGCCCGCATCGACTGGTGCCATGCCCGCGCGGGCTTTGCGATGAACCGCCGGACGCTGGCGGACGGGCAGTATCAGAACCGGCCGAATCCCGATGGCCGCTTGGATCATGATGTGCCCGTGCTGCGGGTCACCCGGCCGGATGGCACGTTACGGGCGGTGCTGTTCGGCTATGCCTGTCACAACACGACGCTGGGTTTCCAGCAGTTCTGCGGAGACTATGCCGGCTTCGCCCAGGCGGCGATTGAGGAAGCACACCCCGGGACGGTGGCCCTGTTCATGATGGGCTGCGGTGGCGATCAGAACCCGTACCCCCGGCGGACACTGGAGCTGGCACAGACGCACGGTCGCACACTGGCAACGGCTGTGGAAGCCGCGATTGAGGCCACGGCCCGCCCGCTGAACGGGCCACTGAAAGCCGCCTATGAGACGGCGAAGCTGGAGTACCAGGACCATCCCACAAAGGCCGAGCTGGAGAAGATGCGGGACAACGCGACCAGCGGATACGACCGGCTGCACGCCGAGCGGCTGCTGTTCGATCTGGAGCAGACGGGGCGGGTGCGGTCGAGTTATGACGCGCCGATTCAGGTGATTCGCTTCAGCGACCAGCTGGTATTCGTGGGGCTGCCGGGTGAGACGGTGGTCGATTATTCGCTGCGGCTGAAACGCGAGCTGGGACGGAAGAAGAAGGAAGCAGCCGCTGCAGCGGACGCCGAAGAGAAATCAGCCGCAGCCGAGCGGCCGGTGGTGTGGGTGGCCGGCTACTGCAACGATGTGTTCGCCTACATTCCCAGCCTGCGGATTCTGCAGGAAGGCGGCTACGAAGGGGGCGGGGCGATGCGGTACTTCAGCACGGTAGTGCAGCCGGGACCGTTCGCACCGAGCGTGGAGGAACGGATTGTGGGCAAGGTCCACGAGCTGAATGACCGGCTGCGGGGTGAGGCTGTGAGCGAGTCGAGAACGGAATGAGGCCGGTTGACGAACATGCCCACGCGAGCGTGGGCATGGCACCCGGCGGGGTGAGGAGTGACAGTCTCTGTTTCGGCCTGTTCTTCCGCCGTTCCCTCTCGGGAATGTCCACAGGGAGGGGCGAGGTAAACTGCCGGCTGCCGCCGTAGACGTTATCAACGTCGTACGATCTGCCCCTCACCTCAGTCCTCTCCCCACGGGGGAGAGGAAGAAGATGGCCCGTATGCCATGCCCGTCGCCGCAGGGTGAGCTGGCCCTGATGCCACCGGCCGTGCCACCCGACGGAGGGAGCAGAGACAGGCAGCAGATAGAAAAGCAGCCGGGATCCGCATTGCTGGGGATCCCGGCTGCGGCTGCATCGGGGCTGCTGGATGGTCAGGTTCTCGGGGCGACATTCCCCCCGCCGCCCGCCGGCTGAATCGACCCGGTTGGGGCATGAGGCCGGCGGACGAGTCTGCTCGGATTATTCGTCCCAGCTGCTCTGGATTTCGTCCCAGTTGGAAGAGGTGGTGGCGTTGGGTTTCCACAGGCCGGGAGCCCAGTTGGCGGCTGCGTACTGCCAGTTGGCATCGGAGCTGGTCGCGTTGAGTGTCGTGTTCACGAACGGGCGAATCGTGCCCAGCGAAGTGTAAACCAGCAGGTTCATGCCGTTATCCATGAAGTGGACAGCACCGTCGCCGGCCAGCACATGCACGCCGCCGGGGTGACCGCTCGTCATGGCGTCATCGCGGGGGCCGTTGGGGCCACGGAGACGGTAGTAATCCACATGCCGCATGGCCGACCAGACGTAGCCCGTGGGAGAGGCAAACCAGGCGGGCTGCTGCACGTGAGTCGGGCTATAGCCGGAACCCGGCCGGTAAGCCCCCGCTTCACCCACGGCGATGGTGTAGGACAGCCCGTCGGTCACATCGCCCAGACGCCGGGTGACACCTTCCAGACTGAAGAAGCCCCAGCCATCACCCACACTGTAGGAGCCGGCATAGGAAGCCGTGGCGAAACCCCAGGCGGTGACATCGGTGTTGAGGGCAGACGGGCAGCGGTAGGACGGGATCTGCTTGCCGGCGATCAGGGTGACGGTCGGGTCGATGGTGGAAACATCGCCCGGGGTCGTCATGTAGAATTCCGCGAGCTGACGTTCCTGGTTGGCGGCGGTGCCTTTCTGTCCGGGAAGTGTGTACTGCGTCAGTTCATTGGCCAGCGAACCGAGGTCCATGTAGGGCAGCAGGTAGGTCATCCAGGTCGGGCCACTGCGTTCTTCGGCATCGCCCGTGGCACCCTGCGGCCAGCCGGTGGCCGGCGGGAAGTACTGGTGCGTGTCGTGGAAGTTGTGCAGTGCCAGTCCAATCTGTTTCAGATTGTTTTTGCACTGAGTCCGACGGGCTGCTTCCCGGGCCTGCTGCACGGCCGGCAGCAGCAGTGCAATCAGGATGGCGATGATGGCAATCACCACCAGAGCAGTTCGATCAGGGTGAAGCCCCGGCGGGGGCTGGCAGGGGGGGCGAGAGCGCGACGCATGAGAAATCCTCACCAGAAAGGAAAGAAATGAAGATCCCACGACGTCGCAGACCGACTGAGGCGTCGATGGGTCACCAGACTGGGTTGTGGAGCAACACTTCAGGTGGGTGCGTGAAAACCCTGTCTGAGTGCGATTCGAAATTCAGGGAAATGAGGCGCGACAACGTGAGAGCCGAAGAATTCGGCATGTAGAAACAATTACGTAGTTGGTGTATACGCTAACGCTTCAGGGGCAGGGTTGGAAGTGTTTGTTCTGAAAATAGGGGCAAAAAGTTGTAAGTCATTAGGTGAAAAGATGGTGGTGTCTCCCGGCCTTAATTGGGGGATGTGCCCATGGCGGAGTGGCGATGGAGCGTGCCGGGGCGCAGAGCGGTACCGCTGCCGCCGGCTGCGGGATACAGAGACGGGAGGGGAGTGGCCGGCAGGGCGGGGAGGCAGGAGGAGGTGCTGGGGCGGGGCTGCGGCAGTGGCTGCTGCGAGGCGGCGGTCCCGGTTCGCGTGAGGCTTGCGTCCCGTTCGAAAACAGGGACCTCAGTCGTCCTGGCCGACCTTGCCCCCGTGCTGGCGAAACACGAACTGCACGAGGGGTTTCAGCACCTGAATGGTGTCGGGGTCTGTCGCTGCGGGGACATCCTCCCGGCTGATCTGACCGGACCGCGCGGCCAGCACCAGAGCGGCCAGCACATGCTGCATATCGACCGGCAGGCCCGTCTTCTCTTCGAGGGCGAGTGACAGGTCGAGCAGCGCCTCGGTCAGCGAAGCATCGACAGCCGCCTCGCCGGAGGCCGACAGGACCAGGCCGGGCACGATCTGTTCGTCGTTGCGGCTCATTGGTGTTTCCTGCTGTCTGTCTGGCCGGGCGTGTTGTGCCGGCCGGCTGGTTTACGGGATGGGGCGGCTGCAGTGGTTTCCGTCAGGCGGAGGGTGCGGTGCCCGGGGTGGCCGGGCGAGGTTCGTCTTGCCCGAGACCGGGTCAGCACTAAGATACCCGTTCCGGCTGCCCGCGGGGCAGGCGAATGCGCCGCTGAGGGATCATGTGGAGCCTGCCTGATGTTACGACTGCGACAGTCCCGGGTGCTGTTGGGTATTGCCTGTCTGATCACCACGGGGGCTGGCCTGGCCATGTGGTTCAGTGGCGGGCCAGCGTCCGATCGGGAGATCGCAGCACAGATTATCACACCGGGGCCGGTTGCAAACCGCTCACCGGGATATTCCGACCTGCGGGCCGATGGATCTCCGGCAGCGGCCGACCGGAAGACTGGTTCCGGGAATGGTCAGTCGTTTCGCGGGGCTGGTCAGCGGTACCGGAATGTGGTCGAGCCGATTCAAACCGCAGCGGATGCGGATGGCCCGGTAATTCGCCCGGCCGGGTTCACGGAGGAAGCTGCCGGCCGGACTGCCGCCGGTGCAGCGGAGGACGACTTCGAGGAAAGCTGGCAGGTGGTGTACATCGGCGACCAGCGGGTGGGCTGGTCCCATTCGACGGCCCGCACCCGCACCGTGGACGAAGAGACCATCATCTCCAGCGAGAGCAATTCGCGAATGGAAGTGAAGCGGTTCGGCCAGAAGCTGGTGATGGAGACCGAACTGCTGACCGATGAAACCGACGACGGGCGGCTGCTGTCCTACTCGCTGACGATCCGCAATCCGCCGAATTCTGTTACGACCAGCAGGGGCGAAGTCCGCACGCGGGAGAACCCTTCGCCGGATGGCAGGCAGCTGCAGGAAATGGTGCTGACGACCACAACGGCCGGCCGCACGGAGACGAAAAAGATTCCCTGGGCGGACGACATTCGCTCGCCCGGCTGGCAGGACCGGGTCATCCGCGAGCCGATGATTCGTCCGGGTCAGACCTGCAGCTTCAAGGCCTTTCTGCCGGAGTTTGGCCAGGTGGGCACAATCCGGATTACGGCCGATGAATACCGCAAGATTGAGCTGCAGGATGGATCGCTCAAGGAGTTGCTGCAGATTCGGATGGTGCAGTCGGTGCTGCCGACGTTGACCACGCGGGCCTGGCTGGACAGCAATGGCGGAGCGGTGAAGACGTCGAACGATTTCTTCGGCCGGCCGATGGTCACCTGGCGTGTGACGGCGGAAGAAGCGTTGAAGGAGCTGGAAGGCGGTGACCTCGATCTGTCGGTCGGCACGCTGGTCCGGGTCGACCCCATCCGCCGCCCGCACGAAACGAAGGAAGTGGTCTACCGCCTGACCCTGCCCGACGGGAACCCGGCGGCCAGCCTGTCGGACGGTGGGACACAGGCCATTCGGGAGATCGACAAAGAGACGGTCGAGCTGAAGGTGACGTCCGTGCGTCCCGGTCGGGTGACCGTGAAGAAAGCGGTGGACCCGGTGTATCTGCGGCCAACCCGCTTTCTGCAGAGCCGGGATCCGCGGGTGATGGAACATGCCCGCCGGGCAGCGGCCGGCACGACCGACCCGGCCCGCATGGCGGTGCAGCTGGAGCAGTATGTTTCCCGCCGGCTGGAGAACAAGAACTTCTCGACCGCCCTGGCCTCCGCCGCGGAAGTGGCCGAGAGCCTGGAGGGCGACTGTACCGAACATGCGGTGCTGCTGGCCGCCATGCTGCGGGCGGTGGGCATTCCCTCGCGGATTGCCGTGGGCCTGGTGTATGTGGAAAGCCGGACGGCCTTCGGCGGGCACATGTGGACGGAAGCCTGGCTGGGCGACCGCTGGGTTCCGCTGGATGCCACGCTCGGCCGGGGCGGGATCGGTGCGGCTCACATCCGGATGTCTGTCTCCAGCTTTGCTGACGATGCGCCTGCGCCGGTGGCGAGTTTTCTGCCGCTGATGCGGATGCTGAACGGGCTGAAGATCGAAGTCGTTTCGATCGATTCGGCCCGGCAGTGATCAGTGGT
>JAGQPV010000021.1 GCA_020426545.1 Planctomycetaceae bacterium | reverse complement strand
AACAATGCTGCTGTTCGGCCTGCTGATGCTGGGCGGGGCGGGTGTCGGCGCGTTCCATCCGGAAGCCGCTGTGACTGCGGGCAGTCTGCTGCCTGGTCAACGAACACGCGGCCTGTCGATTTTCATGTTTGGCGGGGCACTGGGCCTGGGCCTGGGGCCGCTGCTCAGCGGGTTTGCTGTCAGCCGGTGGGGCTTCAGCGGGCTGGCTTACACGGCGGTTCCGCTGGCAGCCGGCGTGCTGCTGCTCAGCTGGATCGGCGGGTTTTATCGGTTTTCCCCGTCGACTCCGCGCCCAACCGCCCGGCTGAGCCTGTCGGAAACATTCGAAGGCCGTATCGGTGTGGCGGTACTGCTGCTGGCCGTGTGTTCGTTCCGGCTGGTGCCCAACATGGGCATGGACAAGGTGCTCTCGTTCATCATGCAGAGCGACGGGAACAGCGTGCTCGAGATTGGCCGCACGCAGTCGATGTTCCTGGCTTCGGCCAGCCTGGGCATGATGCTGATGGCGTTCCGCTTCCGGGCCGGCTGGGAGAAGCCGTTTCTCATCGGCTGCCCGCTGGCCGGCATTCCCGTGCTGTATGTGCTGGGCCTCGAAGGATTGCCCGGGTGGCTGACCAGCGCCTGCCTGATTGCCGTGGGCATGCTGCTGTGGGGCACTTCCCCGGCCATGGTGTCCTACGCTCAGCAGCTGTTCCCCCGGGGAGCTGGCGTGGCCTCGGCTTTGACAATGGGCCTGTCCTGGGGCCTGGGCGGCCTGCTGCAGGCTCCCATCACCGCGTGGTTCCATTCCATCGGACAGCCACGGCTGGCCCTGTGGGGCTTTGTGCCGTTTCTGGTGCTCAGCGCGGCGGGGGCCTGTCTATTGCCCGGCAGTTCCCAGTGGGGACGTGCAACGGAAGCTGATGAACCGGAACCAGCCCCCGTGGATGCGGCTGCTCCCCCGGTCGCTGCCGAGCCGGAACTGAATCCGGCTTCCACGGTATAGAACGTCCGTTGCAGTCTATTCCAGCCCGGCCAGCGGATGCGGCGAAGTTGCCGAGCCGGTCGCCGGCGGAACGGCATCAGTCCCGCCTGCCGAAAGCGGGTGCCCGTTCTGACTGCCGATGTGAGTCGTGCCCGTGGCAGGCGCTCCGGCGGCTGGTCGCAGCTGAAACCTTCGGGAGCGGGTGGTCGCCGGCACGTCGGCCGGTTCGTCCGGCTCACTGGTTTCCCGCTGATAGGACACCTGCTGAATTCCACCGGCAGACGCGGCCGGTTCGTCGAAGACGTCGGCCGTCTGCACGGTGGCTGCGCCGGCGACCCGGGCCCGCGACTCTTGCAGTGCCTGCGCCTGCAGGGCCTGCAGTCTGGCGGCGGCTTCCTGAATTGCTTCAGCGGAAGTCATCGCCGGGGTGGGCCCTGTCTGCATGCCATTGAGCTGCAGGCTGCTGGCATGAAGGCTGCCAGCCTGCACCGCATTCGTGTGGACGGCGTTTGCCTGAACGGTCTCTACCTGAGGCACCGCCGGTGCCGCCGGCAGGCCACTGCGTGTTTCCGTCATGCGTGCCTCGGCACTGCTGCCGGCTCCCATCGAGATGGAGGACGTGCGCATGGACTTCTTCAGCTCGGCCGTCTGCTGGTCGGCCGCCTTCCGCTGCAGCGACTGGCGAACCACGCCCGTGGCAGCTTCCACCGAATCATCCGGCTGGCCGGGTTCCTCGGCTCCGGGCAGCATCACCGTGGCCAGATCAGAATAGATGGCCGCGCCCACTTTCGGTGTCAGGCGGACCCGCAGCGAGCCCTCCGTCTGCCACGGATGACTTTTGACATACGGCACAAACACATGGTACGAGGGGCCCAGCGTGCCCTTCTGCAGATGGCGGTTCCAGACTTCACCCAGGAAGTCGAACTGATGAATCGGTTTGGACTGATCGCTGGCGGTGCCCCGGTTTTCAAACAGATAAATCCGCACGTCGCCATTTACTTTGACGGGTGAGGCCGATTTGCGGGTGAAGAACAGAATCTGCCCGGCGAAGCCGCGGGTCGGCAGGCCATCCACGCCACGGCCTTCCGCCGGCTGCCACAGGCACAGTGCTTCCACCACCGGGTCGGCAGCAGTCGCTTCTGGAATTTTCTCTGCGCCGGGTAGAAACGGCAGCTTCCCCAGCGAGGCACAGCCTCCGGCAGGCAGCAGCAGGGCCAGCAGCAGAATGCGGGCCGCCGCGGTACCCGCGCTGAAGTCTGCTTTGGATGCACAGCGAAACCGTGTGGAATTCATTCGGCCCGAGATCCGCATCATGTCACCATCCTCGATCTGCACTGGCCTCGATCTGCACTGCGTCCGGGCGGGAGTACCTCCCGCCGGGTGCTGCCTCGTCTCTGGTCTCACTGCCCGCTCGAAGTCAACCGGGAAAAGAGGGATCGCCGGCCGGTCGGCGGGCTCTGCTGCTCTTGCTGAAATGCCTGCTGATTCGTCGGGGGCGATGCGGGCAGCGAGGGCGAAGTCATGCGGGTCGTGGGCACTTCGCCCGTCTGCGGCATCGTGCGGGCTGCCCCCGGCCCGGCTGGCAGCTGCTGACCGGGCGACAGAGGCTGACCGGGCGGAGCAGCCGGAACGTTGCCGGGCAATGACCGCTGCGGAATCGAGGTTTCGGGTTGTGGTGTCGGTGCCATTTCCGTCCCGAAGCCGGGAAGGAATTCCGGAGCCTGCGAAGCACCCGGGAAGGGCTGGCCTGCACCCGGGTGGATGGTTCCCGGCGGGCAGACTTCCGGCGACAGGCCGGGTTCAGCCGGGGCAGCCAGAATCGGCCCGTGCATTTCTTCAGCTTCATCGAGCAGGAAGTGCATCCGCTCGATCTCCACCTGCTTGATGAACTCGGAATCCAGATCGTGGCGGATGATCCGCGGAGTCAGGAAGATCAGCAGTTCGGTCCGCCGGCTGGTCGTCCCGTCGTACCGGAAGGCGGTACCAATGACGGGCAGGTCGCCCAGCCACGGCACCTTGCGGGACAGCGTGTCGTTCGTCTTGGTGATCATTCCGCCCAGCACAATCGTCTGCCCGTTCGGCACAGCCACCGTGGCGCGGGCCGTGGTGATATCCTTAATGGGCGATTCAATCACGTTGCCGGTGGCGGCGTCGGTAAAGATCGGCACGCCTGCTCCGGAGAACTGACTCTTCTCGGCCACGGTCTCCATCACGATGGTGCCGTCCGGGCTGATGCGGGGAGTCACGGTGAGAATAATACCCGCGTTGTCCTGCCGGATGAGCGGATTGGTCACACCGGTGGCGGTTACTGTCACACCATCCACCACGGGCACCTGCTGACCGACTTGAATCTGAGCCAGCTGGTTATCCAGAGTTCGAATCTGCGGGCGGCTGAGAATATGCACCGTCCGCTGTGCAGCCAGAGCCCGCAGCAGCACGCTGACGGCTTCCGAACTGGCCGACAGCACCAGACCACCAAAGCCCAGGTCGCCGTTCACGCGGCCCAGCGAAAAGTCGCTCAGCCCCTGCGTGCCCACTTTGCCGGGGTTGGCATTAATGTTGTTCCCCAGCGGCTGGTTGTTGAACAGGAAACCGGGCGTGGCCGACTGCGACACGACCTGCTGTGTCGTCGTCTGCACACCGTTGGGAGAAGTCGTCGTCTGAGCAATCGTCAGCAGTTCGTCGGCCGCTGTAATGCCACGGTCGAACAGGACGGAATCCTGAAAGCCGATTTCCACACCGAATTCGTCGGTATTCTGCAGTTCCACTTCCACCAGCAGCGCCTGAATGATGACCTGCGCGGGAGGCTCGTCGAGCCGGCCCACCAGCCGCAGAATTTCATCGTAGTAACGGGGCGTGGCACTGATCAGCAGGCTGTTGCTGACAGCCTCCGGCACCACGATAATTTCCCGCTCCAGCAGTTCCGTGCTGCTGACCAGCTCCGGATCGACCTGAGCCAGGTCCCGCTGCGAGGTCAGAAAGGTATTGATGGCCGCCGCGACTTCAACCACCGGGCTGTTCTTCAGCTTGACGACGGTATTCTTCCGCTGGCGGATGTCGCTTTCGTCCAGGCGAAGCAGCACGGCTTCGACAATCTGCAGCGACTCCACACCACCACTGGCGATGATGCTGTTCGTTCGCGGATCGACGGAAAACCGCAGCGGAATCAGTCCGCTGCCGGCGGCTTCCGCTCCGGCCAGCTGCACACCGGGAAGCCCCTGACCGCCTTCCTGTTGCTGAAACAGCGATTCCAGCAGCGGCACCATGGCGGCTGCATCGCTGTTGGCCAGGGTGAAGACTTTGATTTCCGCAACAGCCGTGGCCGGGCGGTCCAGCTGCCGGATCAGTTCCACCATCAGTTTGTGGCTGACATCCGGCGCGGCGATCAGCAGGCTGTTCGTGCGGGGTTCGGGGGTAATACGAATGTCCGTCAGCAGGCCGCTGCGAAGCAGCTTGCGGGCTTCGCCATCGGTCGAAAAGAACTCGAGCACTGCCGAACGGCCCTGCCGCAGTTCCTCGCTGATTGTCCCGGCTGCGCCGGCGGCACCTCCCAGGTTTCCTCCCCCACCAGCAGTCGAGGTGGACTGAGCGCCCAGAATGCTCTGCATGGCGCTGGTGAGAACCAGGGCCAGTTCATCGGCCACGGCATGCTGCAGCGGCACGATCCGCATGCGGCTGACGGCGCCCGACTTGCCTTTGTCGATGCGGCGAATCAGCGTTCCCACTTCCTGCAGGTCGGCCGGGCGGCCCTGCACAATCACCGAGTTCGTGCGGACATCCGCCACGAAGCGAATGCGGGTGCCCAGGCCCGGGCGTTCCTCGTAGAACTCGTTCAGCAGTTCCAGCACCTGCTCGGCCACGGCGTGCCGCAGCGAGAAGACTTCCAGTTCCGTCGCCGGGTCAACCGGCCGGTCCAGTTCGCTGGCCAGTTCCAGGACCGCATCCATCTCGGCAGCCGCGGCAATAATCAGCACGGCATTCGGTTTGACCACCGGCAGCACGGCCACCCGGCGGGTCGTGTTCGTTCCGCTGGTGCGAATACCGGCCAGTTCCTCGTACACACTGGTCAGCAGAGCGGCCAGCGATTCGGAGTTCACATTCTTCAGCAGCAGCAGGTGAATCTCCGGCACGGTGCCCTGCCCCAGCACTTCCAGCTGGCGAATGACCCGCATCACGGAATCCACATCAGCTTCATTGCCCCGCAGAATCAGCACGCCCAGTTCTTCCAGAGCCTCGACCGAAACCTCACCCCGCAGGCTCTCAATCAGAGCCGGCAGGCTGACGCGTCCGCCCGTTCGGCCTGGTGCAGCAGGTGCTCCGGGTGCCATGGGCGCTCCGGGAGCCGCAGGCTCACCGGCCGGAGGCTGCGGTGCGGCAGTTGCTGGAGGGGGCTGGTTCGGTTCCGCATCGGCGAACAGCGATTCCTGAGCCCTGCGGGCCGGCTGCCGGGGAACGGTCTTCGGGACAAAATCCTCGGTCGAGGCCGACGCCTGCCGCATGCGGGCTGTGGTCGATTCGATCTGCGTGGCCAGTTCTTCAGAGGCTCCCGGAAAGTTCACCAGACGGATGCTGCCCGCCGGCTGCTCCACCGAATGTCCGACGAGGTCGAACACTTTGCCCGGCTGGGGCTGCTGCAGGCTGGCTTTCGCGCCGGCATGACCATCAAGCCGGCGAATCAGCTGGATCATCTCGCGGGCCGCCTGGGCCGGGGCGGTCACCACCAGGGCATTCCGGGGGATATCGATTTCCACCGTGCAGGCGGCCGCCTGTTGTTCCTGCGGCGCCTCTCCGGGCTGAACAGCAAACGCAGGCAATCCCTGCGGGCCGGCCTGAATCAGGCGGGAGCGTTCTTTCAGAGCGGTGTAGATCGCGGCGCCCACATCGCGGGCCCGGCCATTGTGAATGGTGATTGCCTGACTGGCCGACACGGAACGGGCCGGCTGTTCGCGGCCAGCCGCTGCAGCGACAGGGCTGTTTTCTTCGGTGCGGTCAGCCTGACGAACGTGATGGCTTTCAAAACGGCGCGGTTCCGCAGGAGGACGACTGTTGCCGGCCTGGCTCCGCTGACGGTCGGTCCGGTTCGAGGTATTCTCGGTTTCCGCAGCGGCCGTTCGGGCGTTCCCGCCATCCCCTTCACTGCCAATCGGGCGGAACAGATCGTCCCGGCCACCAGGAGCCGCGGCGCTGCCGGGCAGTTGGCGGGCCGCTGCGTTCTGCCGGGCGGTGTCCATCGGGTCCAGCGGAAGTGCGGGCCGCTGGTATCTGGCCCGCAGAGAATCCAGATCCAGCACCAGCAGGAAGCGGCCTTCCTCCTTGAGGCGGAATTTCTGAGCAGCCAGTTCCCGGTTGAGAATCTGAATGGCTTCCGTCCGCGAGTAACGGGTGCGGTCCCGGCGGTTGAACCGTCCACTGGGAACCGTGCTGCCCACCAGGGTCGAACCCGACTGCTCAGCTACCCGTTCCAGCACCTGCGACCAGGTGGTGTTGAAAAAATTCAGGCTGACCACTTCAGCATCAGTGACCGATTCGCTGTTCCGCGCGGCTTCCGCTTCGGCGGCCGTGGGAACGACTTCCGCCCGGCCACTCTGTGCTTCGCTGACGTCCGTCTGCAGCAGAGTCAAACCTGTCAGCAGGACGACAGCCGCTACTCCCGGTATCCGGGCCGACCATTTCGCCAGACGCAATGAACTACCAGACACGCTGCTGGCTGGCAGCAGCATTCGGGCAGACGCGCGTCTCGACGAAGTCGACGTAGCGCCGGAAAACTCCGGAAGCCGTTTCATGAGGTTTCTCCGCTTCAGGGGGGGCCGGAGCGTGGGCAGGGCGGGGGGAATCAGGGAGGAGCAGACTGCGCATGGGAAGTGAGCACAGGCCCGCGCAACCGGTAGTACCCTCATTATCGGTATATTTTGACATCCACATTGAGTGGGAAGACGTCAGAAACCCACGTTGTGCGAAATACTGTAAACGTTTTCCACAGAGCACTTTGAGGCGAGAGAGCCGGGCCGTCCCGTCGCAGCGGCCTGCTTTTTCAGCACCTGCGGGGAACCGGACAGCGGCGGAATGTGCCGCAGTTACACCTGATCTGCCCTGGCGGACATGGATTCACAAAGTGGGGTGGGTTAAGCTCGTCTGGCTGAGAGACTTTCCGGAAGCCTGTCGTCACTTCCCCGTTTCCGGGGGACGACAGAAACAAATCCCTTCCTGCGGCAGGTCAGCAGTTTTTCCGGGAAGGCCCTGCCTGCTCATCTCAGTTCACAGAGGAAACCGACATGAATCTGCCGTCGTTTCGCTGTTCTGCCCTGTTGCTTGCTGTCGCTGTCATCACAGCGCTTGTGCCGGGAAATCTCCCCGCCGCCGGGAATGAAGCGACCGATGCCGGGAAAGTGACAGACATCGGCAATCGGCGGGAGCTGTTCGTCGATTCGCAGCTGGTTGCGGAGACCACCGGCGATGTGCGGATCGAGGTGCAGCAGCCGGAGCCGCAGGAAGTCGTGCTGACCACCGGTGAGCCGTGGGAAGGTAATACCTGCGCCTACTACACCATCTTTCGCGACGGCGACCTGTTCCGCATGTATTACCGGGGCTCTCACTGGGATACCGGGAAGAAGAAGGCGACCCACCCCGAGGTGGTCTGCTATGCCGAAAGCACCGACGGCATCCACTGGAAGAAGCCGAAGCTGGGCCTGTACGAGTTTGAAGGCTCGAAAGACAACAACATTGTGTGGAACGGGGTGGGCACGCACTGTTTTGCGGTGTTCAAAGATGAGAACCCGAAGTGCACTCCCGAAGCCAGGTACAAGGCGATTTCGCGGGGGCGTCCGCAGGCCAGCAAGGGGCTGTACGTGTTTCAGTCGCCAGACGCCATTCACTGGAAGCTGATACAGGATTCGCCGGTCATCACCACCGGGGCTTTCGATTCCCAGAATCTGGCCTTCTTCGACACAGTCGCCGGCGAGTACCGGGCCTACTACCGCGGGTTCAACAACGGCATCCGGGATATTCTCACCGCGACCTCGCCCGACTTCCTCAACTGGAAGGAGCACGGCTACCTGACCTATCCCGACGTACCGGCCGAGCACCTCTATACCAATGCCGTGCGGCGGTATGAACGGGCCCCGCATTTCTTCATCGGTTTTCCCACCCGGTACCTGCCGAAGCAGGCGCAGCGGGTCGAGCCGGTGTTCATGGCCAGCCGCGACGGGCAGACATTTCACCGTTTCACCGAGCCGGTGATTTCTCAGGAAGCGCCGGAAGACCGCAAGGGGAACCGCAGCAACTACATGACATGGGGCCTGGTGCAGCTGCCCGGCAAAGACAAAGAGTATTCGGTCTACGCGACCGAAGCCTATTACACCGGCCCGGACAGCCGCGTCCGCCGGTTCACCTTCCGGGTGGATGGCTTCACCGCACTGACGGGCGGGAAGCAGGGTGGCACGCTGACGACGAAGCCGGTGCGGTTCAGCGGAAAAGAGCTGCAGCTGAACTATGAAACCGGCAAAGCAGGAAAGGTGCGGGTGGCTCTGGCCGACGCCGCCGGCAAGCCGCTGCCCGGGTTTTCCCTCGATGACTGCCAGCCACTGTCGGGAGACGAGATCGATCAGACCGTCAGCTGGAAGTCCGGCAGCGATCCCGGTGCTCTGGCCGGCCAGCCGGTGCGGGTGATCTTCGAAGTGACCGACGGCAATCTGTACTCCTGGCGGTTCCAGCCGACCGCCAGGCCGTAGCACGCAGCCGGCAACAGCTGGCTCGCTGCCGATGCGGAAGTCTTCGCAGGGTGTGGTTCAACCGGGAACCACACCCTTTCGGCTGTGGCCGGTCTACACGGAGTAGGCCGCCATCATGCGGTGCATCTCTTCGAGGCTGGTCTCGCCGGCCAGCACTTTCCGCCGGATCGACTGCTCCAGAGTGCACATGCCGCCCTCGGTCGCAATCTGCAGGATCTCGTCCTGAGACCTCCCCTGCAGAATGGCATCCCGCACGGGGCGTGAAACCGTCAACACTTCAAACACGCCCGTCCGTCCCGAGTAACCCGTATTAAAGTTGGCATCGGACGGGATCCCGCGGATCAGTTCTCCAGCCGATTCGGGGTCGATCCCCAGAATGGCACAGGCTGCCGGGTCTGGTTTGTAGCTCTCCCGCGACTGCTGGCAGATTTTTCGCACCAGCCGCTGCGAGATGATGCAGTTGACGGCATCGGCAATGAACATCGGCGGAATGCCGAATTCGCGGAACACGTCGATGGTGGAAGCCGTGTTGTTCGCATGCAGCGTGCTGAGCACCATCACGCCTGTCAGGCCGGCCCGGCAGCCGATATGCGCGGTTTCCGGATCCCGGATTTCGCCGATCATCATGACATCGGGATCCTGCCGCAGCACGCCCCGCAGCGCTTCGACGAAGCCGAAGTCCACGCGGGAGTCCACCTGAATCTGGTTCACGCGGCTCATCCGCCGTTCCACCGGGTCTTCAATGGTGACCAGGCTGGAGGTCGGATCATTCAGCAGTTCCAGGCAGGCATACATGGTGGTGCTCTTGCCGGAACCCACCGGGCCCACGCTGAGAATCATGCCGTAGGGTGCCCGCACATGCCGCTGGACTTCCTCAATCTGTTCGGGCGTCATGCCCAGTTCATCCAGCCGGGTGTAGGAGGAATGATCGGGCATCAGCCGCAGAACCAGCCGCTCTCCGTAAATCGTCGACCCGCTGCCCACGCGAATGTCCCGCTGATTTCTCAGCGTCGCATTGGAAATGTGCCCGTCCTGAGCCAGCCGCCGTTCGGTGATGTCCATGTTGGCCATCAGCTTCAGACGGGAAATGATCTGCGGCGTCATGCCTGGCGGCAGGTCGAGTACATCGTGCAGCAGTCCGTCCACCCGCAGGCGGACTCTCAATCCGGATTCCATCGGATCGAGGTGCAGATCGGTCGCGTTCAGCTGAAAAGCACGTTCCAGCAGCAGGTCCACCAGCGGAGCCGGGCCGACCACATCCACCAGACTCCGCAGTTCTTCCTGCAGGGCCTTCTGTCTGACATCGCCCGGTTCGGGTGCTGATTCTGTTTCGCTGCTCATGTTTCCCGCTCCTGAATCGTGTCTGACTGCGGCCTGCTGCGTGCCTGCGCTGTTCTGACAACTGACTGCCGCAAAGCTGACTGCTGCGAATACGTCACTGTATTCGATCTGCGGCAGAATCTAACCGGAAATCCTCCCGGACCCCAGCTGGTTGAAACCAGGTTCGCAGGACATTCACAGGATGAGGATTTCTGCCGGCCCATTGTCCGCCCGGCTCCCGGTCCGGCAAGCGATTCTCGCCCCCGGACCATACGGTCCGCGGTTCAGTTGCCGGTTGTCTCGTCGTCCGCTGTGCCGGCAGCGGCGGGTTTCGGCTCCGGACGGGGAGCTTCCACGGGAGCCCGTTCCTCCGGGGCCGTTTCTCCCCCGGGAGTGCTGCCAGCGGCGGGAGTGGTATTCGGTTCGCCAGCCGGGCTGTCGGCGGGCGCGGGAGTCTTCCCGTCTGCATCCGCCGGTTTCGCCGGGGCATCAGGTGCTGTTGTCTCAGCGGGGGCATCCGCGGGAGTGGGAACCGGCGCGGGAGTTTCGGTCGGCATCGGCTCGGGTGCCGGATCGACTACGGGTGGTTCACTGGCCGGGTCGCCCGGCACAATGCCCGTGGCCGACGCGGCTTCCTCCTGTTCCTCGATGCTCAGCCCCGCCGGGCCCAGAGCGGCCGACAGACCCGTCAGCCCGTAGCCCACCACAGCCAGACCGACCACAGCCGCCACAGCACCGGCAGCCCGCAGGCCACCCGTGCTTCTGGCCAGACTGATCAGCCCCAGCAGAGCCCCAAGTCCGGCGGTGCCCAGCAGCACAGCCTGCACCGTCTCCCGCTGTGGCTGCATCGCACCGGCCAGCAGCGCGCCCAGCAGACCCACCGCAGCCAGTACCAGCACAATCGCGGCGACCGCCGGAAACGACGAGCCATTCGACTCGACCACATCGCCCGGTTCTCCGGGAGTGACAGACCGTCGTGAAGCGCCCACCATTCGCAGGGCTTCTTCCCGGGTGGTGGTGATGGTCCAGACTTTGGTCAGCCCGGCCAGCCGCAGCACTTCCAGGACGTTTTCGTTCCGATTCACCACGATCAGCCGTCCGTTGCGGGAATCGAGCGACTTCCACATCCGCACGACCAGGGCCACCATGGCGCTGCCCATGTAATTCAGATTGGACAGATCCACGGCACAGGAGGGTTTTCGCAGCGATTCCAGCCGTTCGACCAGTTCACCGCCGATCTCGTCGATCGCCTTCCACTGGACGTTGTTCAGTGATTCGGACAGCGTAATGATGGCGTAATCGCCTACCATTTCGCACTGATAAGGTGCTTCGGTCGATGACACGAAAGTGCGCTCCAAAATGAGACGGAGCCGCAGAAGCGTGCGCCATCTGCTTCTGCAGTTCCCGCTGAAATCGCGTTCGCCGCTCACAGTTCCGCGACCCGGAGGAACCCGGCCGGGCTCAGCGGAGATTCCCGCTGACCCTCGCGGCTCGAGCCATCCGACTCAGCCATGTGATTTCGAAAGGAACCCGATCTGAATACGGACGGTATCCTGTCCGTGGAGGTTTTTAAACGACAGCTGTCCTGTCCCGTGCCGGAATCGCACGGCAATCCATTCTCCTGAACCTGCTCCTGCCGGTTTCAGCCCGCTTCATTCCGCACCGGTTCCTTCTGACCCGCCCGCTGCTCAGAAAGCTGCGCCCCGCAGGCCAGACCGGGATCGACTACCAGAATGCGGTGGTACAATGTTCACAGGAGCTTTGCAGTCTCCGCGAAAAACGCTCCGGAACAGATTCGGGAGACAGGCCGAACGAGACAGGGCCGGAGACATCCTTCACGGGAATCAGAATCCTGCTGAGAACCAATGAAATCAGTGGAATCGGCAGAATCACCAGCACCCGGTTTCCTGGTCTGACCGGCATTCCGCAGACGGATCAACGGGCCAGAGTCATGACGCGGAAACAGCCGGGCAACGGAACCATAATGTGCTTCAGTCCGTGAAGGCCGGGCCGCGCGCCCGAAATCCAGAGACGTCCGGGTACAGGTTCATAATGTAGCGGCTGATGACAACCTGCAACAGCACCGGGTTTGAATTCGCCGGACATTGCCCGTTCCTTCCCTTTTCGCTCAAGCGGGCTCAGAATCGGCAAAGGACCCCGGCAGGCCGGTTCCGGCCGGCAGCTGCAGCGGGTGGACCAGTCCGCGCAGATAGCGCGATTGCACCGGTTCCGGCGAAATCCGGGTTCGCACGGAACATCCGCCTGCGGGGGGTATGCGAATGCGTGCAGCGGGGGATTCTGTTTGACTCTGAAAATCCGCGGCCGATATAATCTGGTAAGGTAAAGTGTTTCGACTGCCGGCTGAATGACGGTTCCAGAAACGCTGCCGGTTGCTGCCCTGCCGATTCCGGCAGACCCCGGCACCGGGCTTCCGTCTCAGCAACCACTCCTCCTGCAGTTCCGCGTGTGAAGTTCACACGAAACGTGCCGCAGGGCAGTGGTTTTGTTCTGTCGGGCAGTCACCATTCCAGCCAGTGGCCCTTCGCTGCTGATTATTAACCGGCCAGTCCAGTTCAACCCGGAGTGGTTCGCAATAACGGTTCCGGTCGCGGTTCTCCGCCCGGAATTCACGCTCCGGTGCCACCCCAGGCACTTCGGGCTGTGAGGGAAGCAGAAGCAGTATGACCAGTGTCAGCAAGATTCTCGCAGTGGTAACTGCGGTCTTCAGCCTTGCCTTCATGGGTTTTGCGCTGGTGACATGGGCTACCGGTCCGAACTGGGGGCTGGCGGCCGATGAGGTCGAGTCCTACGCCTTCGAGCGGACATCCGGCGAGAATCCCACCTGGTCGGCCACACATCGCATTTCAGGCGAATCAGCGGGAAGTCCAGCTCCTCAACTGGCGAAAGTCATTATAGACGCCCGGCGGAAGATCCAGACGGTCCAGCAGGACGAGCTGCAGGAAATCAACACCGAGATTGCCCTGCTTGGCCCGCGCATCGCCGAACTGCAGCGTACAAAGCAGGAAGACACCGAAGCTCTGAAGCGGCAGGAAAAAGCTCTGGTCGAACAGATCGATCAGATTACCGAAGAGATTCAGAACCAGGCCCGCCAGGCCGACGCCCTCGCCGGCCAGTCCCGCGATGTCCGCATCACCGCGGAGAAGCGGCGGGAAGATGTGTACCGGCTGCGGAACGATCTGTCTCTGGTGCGGGCGGAACTGTACCGCACCGAGCAGCAGAGCATTTCACTGAAGGACCGACTCAATCGCCTGGAAGGCAAAGTCAGACGGCTGGAACGTCGGAACCGGCAGCTGGCGGAACAGCTGTAGAATTCTGACCGCCCCGCAGCAGGGAAGTCGCAGCGCGAACTCTGAAGTTCGCAAACGCGAAACGTGAGAACAGCCGGTCATGCCCTGGCAGGGCCGGACGACCCGGGCAACGGCAGCGATGGCCCGGCTGATACAGACACAGCCGCGGGAAGCGGCACAGGAAGACACGCACGAGGGAGCGGAGCCCCCTGATGCGATGAGCACAATTCGGAGCAGGATTCATGACGTTCGTCGGCAAGATACTGGTAGTTCTCCAGGTTGTACTCAGCGTGTGCTTCATGGCATTCGCCGGGGCAGTCTTTACCTTCCAGGCCAACTGGAGGACGCAGTACGACACAGCCCAGAAACAGGCTGCTGACGTTCAGGCGGACCTCGACACCCTGCGTGAAGAGTTTGAAGGCTTCCGGAACACCTCCAGTGCGGATCTGCAGACGCAGACCGACCGGGCCCGTGACTTTGAAGCTCAGGTGGCCTCACTGACAGCCGACCTGCAGCGGGAACGCCAGCTGCACGAGACCACCCGCACCGCGCTGGATACTCAGCGTTCGGTGGCCACCATCGCCGGCGATGAAGCCCGGGCCCGCCAGCAGGAAACCATGGTGCGGCGGCAGGCAAACTCCACGCTGCACAAGACCGTCGAACAGCTGAACGACGAAGTGCGAAAGCTGGAATCGGAAATCTTCGCCCGGAACCTGGAGATCTCCCGCATCGAGAAGAAGCACGAGCGAATTCTCGAAGAGTTCGCCTTCCTGCAGCAGGTGGTGCGGACGCACGACCTGCCCACCGATCCCCGGGAATACCGGGACAAGACCGCGCCTCCGCCAGCTGTGGACGGCCTCGTGCTGGCCACGCGGCAGGCTAAAGACACCAGAACCGAGTTCGTGGAAATTTCCATCGGCAGCGACGACGGCCTGCAGAAGGGCCACTCGCTGTTCGTCTACCGCACGTCGGGCAAAGGCGATTATCTCGGCAGAATCGAAATCGTTTCTGTCTCGCCGGATCGTGCTGTGGGAACCGTCATCAGCAAGGCCAAGAACGGCGTCATTGAAAAGGGAGATAATGTCACCACAAAGCTCTAAACCCGGCGGCAGTCCCCCTGTGGATGTTTTTGTCGGCCTGTTGTTCGTCTCCGTCGCCGCCCTGATTGCCGGCATCACCTTCCTGGCACTCAAGCTCAACGAATACGGCTGGCAGATGAGTCCATAACGGCCCGCCGGCTGAACCCGTCTTCATGCACCATGCCCATCCCTGCAGCAGCGGGGATGGGCATGCTCTGTTGAGGCCGGCGTTCCCGGTTGATCCAGCAGAAGGCCACAGCCGGCACGGAGCCCTCAGGCCCCTGCAGCCGAGCCCGGGCCCTGCTCTGCCACGGACGAATTCCCGGCGGCTCCCGCGGCGCGGCTGTCCCCGGCAGGCGCTCTGTCAGCCTGGGTGCCAGCGTCTTCAGAGTCGGCACGCGTCACCTGCCCGCGCGGAGGCGGGCCGGTTCCCGCAGCCTGTCGCTCAGTGCCGGAAGTGCCGACGCCCGGTGAACATCATGGCGATCCCGTGTTCGTTGCAGGCGGCGATGACTTCCTCGTCGTTCCGCGAACCGCCCGGCTGAATCGCGGCGGTCACGCCGGCTGCCGCCGCCTGATCGATGCCATCCCGGAAGGGGAAGAAGGCATCGGACGCCACGACGGCCCCTTTGCTTCGCTCGCCCGCTTTGTGGGCCGCCATGAAGCTGGAGTCCAGCCGGCTCATCTGTCCGGCTCCCACACCCACCAGGGCGCGGTCCTTCGCAAATACAATGGCGTTGGATTTCACATACCGGCAGACCTGCCAGGCAAACTTGAGGTCGGCCAGTTCGGCGGCTGAGGGAGTACGGTCGGTCACCGACTTCCAGTCTTCCTCCGGGTCGCGGGCGACATCCGCTTCCTGCATCAGCAGCCCGCCCGTCACCCGGCGATAATCCAGGCCAGGCTCTGCCGGCTGGCCGGCACCGGCACACCGCAGCAGCCGCACATTGTTCTTCCACTTCGGCCGGGTGGTCAGAATCTCAATCGCTTCGGCATCAAAGTCCGGGGCGATAATCGCTTCGACGAAGCGGTTCGGTTCACACAGCTGCTCGGCGGTGGCGGCCGTCAGCGGGCGGTTGAAACCCAGAATGGAGCCGAAGGCACTCACCGGATCGCCAGCCCAGGCAGCGGCGAGGGCATCGGCCTGGTTCTCTGCCACCGCACAGCCGCAGGGATTATTGTGCTTCAGCACCACCGCGGCGGTTTCGCTGAAATCGCGGGCAATGGTCAGAGCCGCGTCGAGGTCGAGCAGGTTATTGTACGACAGTTCCTTGCCGTGCAGCTGCTCGGCCGTGGCCAGCGATCCCGCGGGCGGGTTCGGTTCCGTATAGAACGCGGCCGGCTGGTGCGGGTTCTCGCCGTATCGCAGAGAAGACCGCCGATCGAGCTGCAGCAGCACCTGAGCGGGAAAACTGCTGTCGCTGTCGGGTTCGCGGGTCACCCCCGCAAACCAGCTGCTGATGGCTGCATCGTACCGGGCGGTCCGCTCGAAGGCTGCCTGGGCCAGGCGGCGGCGGGCCGCTTCATCCAGAGTTCCCGCCTGCAGCTGCGCCAGCACGTCGGCGTACTGATCGGGCGAAGTCACCACAGCGACGGTCGCATGATTTTTCGCGGCCGAGCGAATCATGCTCGGCCCGCCGATGTCGATCTGCTCGATGGCTTCTTCAGGGGAGACGCCTTCCCGGGCCACCGTCTGCTCAAACGGATACAGATTGCAGACGACCACACTGATGGACTGAATCCCGTGCTCCGCCATCACGGCCTGGTCTTCCGGCAGGTGCGGGCGACCCAGAATGGCACCATGCACCCTCGGGTGCAGCGTCTTCACCCGGCCATCCATGATTTCCGGGAATTCGGTATACGCGGAGACATCCAGCACTGGAATCTGCAGTTCCTCCAGGAAACGGCGGGTGCCGCCCGTGGAGAGAATTTCAAATCCCAGATCTGCCAGACCACGGACAAACGGATCGAGCCCGGTCTTGTCACTCACGCTGACCAGAGCGCGGGGGGAATTGGCAGCAGCCATGCGGCACCGTCTTTCCATACCTCTGCAGAAGGAGTGCTCCGCGGTCGTGCCGCCAGTCGAGCAGGCCGGCAGCACAGCGAAACGTATTGGCTGGGATGGTACTTGAGGTACCGCGCCAGTTCAAACGGAGAGAGGAACAGGCCTGAAGCAGGCATTCTGCCGGCTGGAACGGCAGCGGCGGCATGTTTCCGCCTGGAATCATCGGGACCCCGATGTTGCAAATTCGACACAGGCGCAGCCTGCAGGCGACGCGAGGTTTCCGGAATCTTCCGGAATGTCAACTCTCGTTGACATAACCGTTTACCGCATCACCGCGTTTCCTGTTCTGGTGTGCGTGTGTGGCTTTGGCCCGCCCTTTGCTTCCTGATTCCCCACAGCTGGCAACCCCGCACCTGCCGCGGGCTGCCACTGCAAGAGGCTGCTTTTCGAGGACACGTCAGGAGAGGGCATCTGGTGATTATGGCAAGCCGTAAAGACCGACTCAAAATTTACACCCTGGAAGACGTTCCCGTACTGGATCTCGGTGAGATGGATATCTGGGACGGAGCCGACCTCTCTCTGCTGAGAGAAACGCTCAACCGGCTGATTACCGAGGAACACCACACGGCCGTGGGAATCAGCCTGCATCATGTGAAGTACATCCCCAGCGGATTCTTCGGCATGCTGTACGACTGGCACGACCAGGGCATCGCCGTCTACCTCCACTCGCCACAGGAAAACGTGGCACAGATGCTGTGGTTCCGCAAGTTCTTTGAACATGCCGGCGGAGACTGCCACCGTCTGCGTCCGGCCCGGGAAGAAGTTCTGCCCGGCGTCCCGGATGAATGGCATCACCGGACGGAACTCGAAGAATTCGAAAACGTCGAGAACCCGGAGTCGGTGGTCAGCAGCCGCTGGAACTGACCACCACTCCGCCCGGACGGATCAACAACTCCGATGGTGTGACTTGCCCGACGATCTGGCCGCCCGTATCGTGAATCCTGAAGATTTCTCGTACGGGCTGCCGGCGGAGGCTGTGGAACCTGCCTGGTTCCCGCCCGTGCCACGCCGTGTTCACACCACTGCCAGCATCTGACCTCTGCCCCGCCGTGGCAGAGCCTGCTGGGGGTCATCCATCGGAGTTGCCGTCATGCCGCTGCTGCCTGCTGCCAGAAGCCGGGTCCGGCCAGTTTCTGCTCTTTCCACCCTGCCCCGCCAGCTGGCTTCCGCCCTGTGGCTGGTGGCTGTCGTGGCTGTCACCATGGCCCTGGCCTGCCCGCTGCAGGCTGCCGACGGGCCGGATGTCGTTCCCGAAGTGGAAGGCCCGGCCGACGTCATTCTGCACGGTGGCAAGGTGGTCACAGTCGATGAAAAGTTCACCATTGCCGAAGCCGTGGCCCTCAAGGGCGACCGCATTCTGGCTGTCGGCACCACAGCCGAACTGCAGCAGCACAAGGGGGACGGCACAAAGCTGATCGACCTGGAGGGCCGCACCGTCCTGCCGGGGCTGATCGATTCACACGTGCATTCCACCGGCGCGTCGATGTACGAGTTCGACCACCCCGTGCCCGATATGCAGACGATTGGCGATGTGCTGGCCTATATTCGCGGCCGGGTGGAAGCCTCGGAGGATGGCGACTGGATTGTCATCAGCCAGGTCTTCATTACCCGCCTGCGGGACCGTCGCTTCCCCAACCGGCGGGAGCTGGATTCCGTCGCACCGAAGAACCCGGTCGTGTTCCGCACCGGGCCGGATGCCGCGCTGAATTCGCTGGCACTGAAGGAAAGCGGCATCGACCGCGATTTCAAAATGCCGGAAGGCTCGAAAGGCTACATCGAGCGCGACCCGAAAACCGGCGAACCGAACGGAATCCTGCGCAGCTGCGGCGGGCTGATCAAATACGGTCGGCGGCCGCAGAAGAAGTCCACCACCGAAGACCGCGTGGAACGGTTGCGGCTGCTGTTTGCCGACTACAACAAAGTCGGCCTGACCAGCGTGGCCGACCGGGCCGCCGGGGATGGCGGAATTGCCCTGTACCAGGCCCTCAAAGACGAGAACCAGCTGACCTGCCGCGTGTATCTGTATTACAGCATCGGGGCGGGTGGCTCACTGGAGTCCATCGAAGAGCGGGTGAAGAAGGCCACCAGTAACCCCCTGCACCAGTACAGCAACCAGCTGTGGCTGCGGGGCGTGAAGATCTTCCTCGACGGCGGCATGCTGACCGGCAGTGCCTATATGAAGAAACCGTGGGGCGTCAGCAGCATCTACTCCATCACCGATCCCGAGTACCGCGGTCTGCTGTATGTCGAACCGGAGAAACTGGCGAACATCTGCCATCTGGTACTCTCCAATGGACTGCAGATGACGGCCCATTCCGTGGGCGACGGCGCAGTGGAAACGCTGGCCCGGGCCTACGAGCAGGTGAACCGCGAACTGCCCGTCCGCCCGCTGCGGCCCTGCATCACGCACTGTAACTTCATGAGCGAAGACGCCATCGCCCTGATGAAGAAACTGGGCATCGTCGCCGATCTGCAGCCGGCCTGGCTGTTCCTCGATGGTTCGACCCTGCAGAAGCAGTTCGGCACCGAGCGGCTGACGTACTTCCAGCCCTACCGCACGTTGTTCGACGAAGGCGTGGTAGTTGGCGGCGGCTCGGATCACATGCAGAAGATCGGCGGCGTGCGGTCCATCAATCCATACAACCCGTTCCTGGGCATGTGGACCACATTAACCCGTCAGCCCCGCTGGACCGACGACCCGCTGCACCCGGAGCAGCGGATCTCCCGCGAACAGGCCATTCGCCTCTACACCATCAACAATGCCTGGCTCACGTTCGAGGAGAAGCAGAAGGGCTCGCTGGAACCCGGCAAACTGGCCGACCTGGTCGTGCTGCAGCAGGACATCCTCACCTGCCCCGTGGACGAAGTGAAGGATATCCAGGTCCACGAGACGTGGCTGGGCGGCAAAGTAGTGTACTCCGCCGGGGAGTCTCCGTAGGGCCGGCTGTGCCGGCCAATCGAGTGCAGCAGGAAGTTTCACCGCCGGGGACGCAGAGAACTGCAGAGTGTGGCACGCCCGGAGGCACGACGGGCGTGGTCTTCTCTTCGCCGGTCTGGCTATTGCCTGGCTTCTTTATGATTGCAGAGCAGGGTTTTCATCTTCGGGTGCCACTGCCGGCTTGCCCGACAGTGTCTGCTGATCGGCCTGGCCTGCTGGCCTTCGAAGATA
>JAGQPV010000218.1 GCA_020426545.1 Planctomycetaceae bacterium | reverse complement strand
CCTGCCGGCCTCCGACGACCAGCGGTGCATGCTTCGGTCCGAGAAAGCCAGGTCCGTACGCGGCTGTATTCAGTCCCGTAAAGGGGGCGACGCTGACGAAGTCGGGCAGTACCGAACCTTCGCGGGCCAGCTCCCGGCTGAGCAGTGAGCCCATGGTGGGATACTTGAGCGCCGCCTGCGGGGAGTAACCGGTCCGCACCAGGTAGGTCGCCCGGCCGTGGTCTCCTTCCTTCGTTTTCATTGAGCGAATGACCGCCAGGTGTTCCATCTGCCGGGCGACCCGCGGCAGATGCTCGCTGATCTGAATGCCCGAAACCGTGGTGTCGATCGGTTTGAAGCTGCCGCCGTTGGGGTGCCCGGGTTTCAGGTCGAACGTGTCGATCTGGCTGGGGCCGCCGCTCATCCACAACAGAATACAGGAACGCTTCCGCTCCGGCTGCCCGGCCGTTTCGGCGGCCAGCAGCGGCAGCCAGCCCGACATCGAGACGCCGAACGCTCCCCCGGCTGATAACCGCAGCCAGTCCCGCCGGCTGAGGGAAGACCTGCTCTCGTCACTCCTCGACATGACAGTGGCTCCCGGAAAACTGGGCTGCAGTATTTTGGTGTTTCAGTGATTCAGCAGGAACTCGCTGCTGTTGAGCAGTGACCAGAACACGTCTTCCAGAGCTTTGTGCGGCTCCAGCGCGGGTCCGCCGCTTTCGACATAGGCGGTCAGCCGCTCCCGCTCCCGATCGGTCGGCAGCCGGGAGAGGGCCGCCAGAAACAGCGTTTCGATCTTCTGCCCGTTGTTGAGAAATGGCGCGTCAGCCACGGCGGCCAGAGTACGGCTGGTTCCGAGATTCGTAGCCTGCGTCGTGTCATTGCCGTTCATCAGGGCCAGTGCCTGCAGAATGGTCACTTCGCGTTCGGTGGGGGATCGCCCGTCTTCGCCGAACAGGCTCTCCAGAGTGCCACTTCCCCCGGACTGAATGTAAATCAGTCCGCGATACGGCGCGAACTGCCGACGGGTGCCGGTCGCCAGGGCGAAACTGTCGCTGATCTGCTCGGGACTGAGCCACTGCACCGGCATCACGGCGAACAGCTGCGGGTCGTTCTGTGCCGGATCGCTCTGAACGCTGCTGAGCTGATACGCCTGACTGGCCGTTATGGCCCGGATCAGAAACTTCAGGTCGTACTGGTGGGCCACGAATTCTTCAGCCAGCAGATCGAGCAGTTCGGGATGGCTGGCCGGATTGGCCGCCGAGAAGTCGTCCACCGGATCGACCAGCCCCCGGCCGAAGAAATATCCCCACAGACGATTCACGGTCGCCCGGGCGAAATACGGGTTGCCGCGGGAGGTGACCCACTCCGCCATGACCTCGCTGGTGGACGTATCAGCTGCCCAGTCCGGACGGGTTCCATCGAGGAAGGTGGCGGTGGCGGTCCGGTCCTGATCGGGAATCGCAATAGTCGGGCCACGGAACTCTGTGCCTTCGAATGCCGCCGCCGTGAAGCGGATTCCAGTAAAAAATGCCGCCATCGACCAGAAATCGTCCTGCTTCCAGGTGTCGAACGGGTGATCGTGACACTGAGCGCAGTCGATGCGGACCCCCAGAAAAACCCGTGCGGTGGCCGTGGCCAGCTCCGGGGCTTCATTCTGCCGCGACTGCCAGAATGCCGCGACACCTGCTGTGTCCCTCGCGCGACGATCTGCCGCCGGGCTGGCCGCCAGAATGCTCCGCACGAGCTCGTCGTAGGGAGTATTGTCCGTCAGCTCCTGCCGCAGCCACGCTTCAAACCCGGGCCCGTACTGCGCGGCCTGACGGTCCGCTCCTGCCTCCGGCAGCATGGCCTTGCGCCAGAAGTGCGAGAAGTTAACCACATAGCCGGCGGAGTCGAGCAGATGGTCGACCAGCTGCCGGCGTTTTCCGGGCGAGGAATCGGAAAGAAACCGGCGGGTCGTGGCCACCTCGGGAATGCAGCCGCCAATGTGCAGGCTCACCCGTCTGAGGAACTCAGCGTCGCTGGCAGCCGCTGTCGGAACGACGCCGCGCTCCTGCCAGCGGGCCTGAATTGCCGCATCGATCCGCGCCGCCAGAACTGCCGCCTCGTCCGGTTCCGCTGCCTTGAGGGGAACGCAGGCCGAAAACAGAAACAGCAGCATGGTCAGCCCAAGGCGACCCGCTGAGGCAGGTGAGACAGCAGCCCACAGTCCACTATTCATGGAAACCTCCCTCCCCTGGAGCTGTTTCATGCCTGAATTACCCCACCGTTTCACCCGGAATCGGCCGGCGAGGGTGGGGTTTGCAGCCGTTTTCTGCGCGACCTGATTCGGCCCGTGCGGTGCGGACTGAGCGGGCTGAAGCGTCGACCGGTGAAATCAGGTTCTCGCGTGATGTGATGAACTGCTGTTCTGCCTCGCCGGATCGAGTGTACCTGTCGGGCTGAACCGTTTTCAACAGGATTCCAGGAAACTCGCTGAGGGATATCCCGCCCTCTGCACGAGCTGCTTCGCCGGCGGAAGTCCCGGTTTCTCGCGGAATGGTAACGGCTCATTCGGCGAGCCCGGGCCTGTGGAATGCCCCGTCGATGGTGACGTCTTAGCTGGCATCACTGGCATCTGGAGAAGCTGCTCCGCACAATGAGGGCTTCTGCCCGTGAAATCTCCCGTGAGCGGCCGTTGCTTCGTCGGGCGGTCAGGCGAGGCCGCGCCCCCGCGTGCCTGTCATCGAGGCGGAGGGCAGGCTGCCTGCCCGATGCCTGCCCGGGCGACTGACCATTGCGATCACAGCGGGGGCGATCACAGGAATCACCGCCCAAAATTTTGCCGGGAAATCGCCATGAAGTCTTTCTGCGCCCTCCTCCCTCTGTTGATCCTGTGTCAGTCCTCGTCAGCGGAGGACCTGTCTGCTGAGAAACCGATCCGGGAGCGAATCGAGTGGATCGATATCTGGGTCACGAATGCGGACAGAGACGATCTTCCCCGCGTTCTGCTCGTGGGAGATTCCATCACCAGAGGATATTTCGGCGGCGTGGAAAAACAGCTTGCCGGGAAAGCGTACTGTGCCCGGCTGACCACATCCAAATGCGTGTCCGATCCCACGTTCAACGACGATCTGTTACTGCTGCTCAAGCAGTACCGTTTCTCCGCGATCCATTTCAACAATGGCCTGCATGGGTGGGGTTATACGGAAGAACAATACCGGGATGGACTCGCCCGGACCATAACAGCTGTCAGGAAACATGCGGGCGAAGCCACGCTGATCTGGGCCACCACAACACCCGTGCGTAACAGAACAGACCTGCAGACGTTCGCGGAACGAACGGATCGAGTTAAAACGCGGAACAGCCTGGCAGCGGGGATCATGAAAGACAGCGGCATTGCGACCGACGATCTGTTTGAACTGGTGAAAGACCATGCCGAATGGCAATCGACCGATGGCGTGCACTTTAATGCCGGTGGAAATGAAGCTCTGGCGAAACAGGTGGCCGGAAGTGTATTAAAGAATCTGAAGTCCGAGGAATAACTGGCGTCCTGACTGTACCTGTAAGTGGTTCCTGAAGGCGTCGCTACTTCAGGGAGGCCGGAAGCTGCAGTCCCTGGATTTATGATCGCAGTGGCACATGGGCTGCGTTGGTGTCCGTCCCGGGAGCGGCCGTACTGCAGCCGGGTAATGCCTGGTGAAATGGAGACACGTTCCAGTGATCCGTCTCGGTCTCTGCTGTATCTTCCGGGAGCAGCCCATCAGGTTTCGCAATACAACCGTCAAGGCGATGAGCGCGTTGCCGCGGGAGGCGGCGCTGGCCAGGCTGTCGTCCCTGTGCCTGAAGAATGCCGAGGCGTTGCTGGCCGCTCTTCAGTTCTGTGCCGCCAGCGGAATCGGCTGTTTTCGTATCAACAGCCAGATTCTGCCGGTGAAGACCCATGCGGAATGCGGCTACGAAGTCGACGACCTGCCGGCGGGCGCTGAGATCGTGCAGCGTTTCCGGGATTGCGGCGAATTCGCCGCATCGCATGACATTCGCACAAGCTTCCATCCCGATCAGTTCGTGGTTCTGAACTCGCCCCGCCCGGACGTGGTCGACCGATCTCTCGCTGAGCTGGAGTATCAGGCCGAAGTCGCCGAGTGGGTCGGTGCTGATGTCGTGAACATTCACGGGGGCGGGGCGTATGGCGACAAGCCGGCTGCACTGGACCGGTTTGCCAGTACTCTGTCACGGCTGTCCGATCGAGCGAGAAGCCGGTTGACGGTCGAGAATGATGATGTGACTTACACTCCTTCCGAGCTGCTGCCTTTATGCCGCCGGGAAGGTGTCCCGCTCGTCTACGATGTACACCATCACCGCTGTCTTAAGGACGAACTGTCGGTGGAAGCGGCGACCGAGCTGGCAATCGCCACCTGGAATCGGGAACCCGTGTTTCATATCTCAAGTCCCCTGGAGGGCTGGACCGGACCAAAGCCAGGCCGGCACCACGATTTTATCGATCTCCCGGACTTCCCCGACTGCTGGCGTGATTTATCACTGACGGTGGAGGTGGAAGCAAAGGCCAAGGAACTGGCGGTTCTCAGGCTGCGGAAGCAGCTGGCGGAACAGTGGTTCGTATACATTCTGCAGTGTGCTGACGGCTCCTTTTACACCGGCATTACGAATAATCCAGACCGGCGGATTCAGCAGCATAACGCCGGAACGGCGTCACGTTACACGCGGGGCCGTCTTCCCGCTGTGCTGGCCTATCAGGAGTTGCAGCCGAGTCGGAGCATGGCGCTGAAGCGGGAACTGGCTATTAAAGCAATGTCCCGGACTGGAAAGGAATCGCTGATTGCGTCGGTGGAGAACGGTAAATCGGATTATTGACCGGACGGAATCCCCTTCGTTCAGATGGTTTTATCACCGATGACCGAGGCCGCCGGGCGGAATGGTCCCCCACCATGCGATGTGCCTGTCGCCCTGCCGCACTGCCTCTGTTGTGTAAGGGAAGCCCTGGAAATGACCGGTCCACGCACGATCGTCGCCCGCAGCCTGGTTATCTGGTGCGTTCTGATTGCCGCGGAGATCATTCACGGCATTCTGCGTGCGCTGGTCCTCGTGCCGCTGACTGGTGAGTTCCGGTCCCGTCAGATCGGCGTGTTCACCGGTTCGGCGATCATTCTCACGGTCGCCAGCCTGACCATCCACTGGGTGGGGACAACCCGGCGAACGGAACTGCTGACGGTGGGAGCCATCTGGCTGGTGCTGACCGTGCTGTTCGAGGTGCTGTTCGAAGTGCTGTTCGGCCGGTTTGTCGTCGGATTGACGTGGGAGCGAATCGCGGCTGACTACAACCTGTGGAAGGGCGGACTGATGCCGATCGGGCTGCTGGTTCTGTTCTTCAGCCCGATGTTCGCCGCACGGCTGCGGAAATCCGTGTGAGACTTCCTCATTTCGAGACGGCACTGGCCACCAGAAATCCCGCTCCTGCCACGCTACCGGTGCCGATCACGATGTAACCGATCCTGAAGACCATGTGCGAGGCGGTCCTGTCGGTCGGCTCGAATGTCGCCAGAAAGCCGAACACACAGAAGGCCGCCACGGCCAGCAGGAGCAGAGAACCGGCAACGGCAACAAGGAGTTTCATGCACCACCTGACTTCACCAGCATCATCAGCCTGATCATGAATGGGACGGATTTGATCCTGCTCGGATGGCCGATATTCCAGTCGGCGGCTGCCACCCGCCGAAGCCGCTGCCGGCTGGTCCGGCAGTGACATTCGGCAAGTCAGGAGACAGGGCGAATGCCTGAATCGCATTCGCCTCAGGCCGCCAGATCGTTGCGGACAGACACTTACTCTGCAGCCGGAGTGACGCGGAAATAAGCACTGCGTTCCAGCCCGCTGGCCAGTTCCCGGAAGCGGACGTGCCACAGGCCGGGTCGATCGTTCTGGGCAATATCGAGCTTGAGTTCCAGCTGGCCCCCCGCTGCGCCGTAATGGCCGCTGAATTCGGCCGTACGGCCGGCCGGGTCCTGAATCTCCACCTGCATCGGAATCACCGCATCCACCGTCTGCCCGCGGTCATCCTGCACAGTGGCGGTTACTGTGATTTCGCCGCCGGCGGGCACGCTTTCCGCAGTCGCCCGGGCGTCAATCCGGGCCAGCGGACGTTCGGTGATGAGATAAATTCCCCCGTCGCACGGCCCCAGCTCGATATCGAATTTCAGCTCGCCGTTCGCGGCTGTGGCCGGGACGGCCCGACTGGCCAGCAGGTCGTACACGGTTCCTCCCGGGTGCTGCACCGTAAGCGTTCCCGCTGAGGGCAGGCCGTTCTCCATCACCAGCCCGTGATGGCCGACGTAGTCGCCGTATTCACGGTGATCGTTCACCACGAACACACACCGGGCACTGCCGGAAAGCCGCTGCCGGGCGATCAGGTCCCGGTTGGAAGTCGTGACTGCTGCGGTATAACGGTCCGCCAGCGACTTCCGCAGGGCGGCGGCGTGTTCCAGCAGGGCGTTCCGGTCTTCCCGGGCATTCCTGGTTCGCGGCGATGTCGTGACGGTGACATCGGCCCGAATCGCCGGGGCGACCCGGTTATCGGCGACCACAATTCCGCCCGCCTGCTGGAACTTCTGAATCTCCGCGACGACGCTTTCCGTCAGCACATCGCAGTCGGCCAGCACGAGCACTTTGTAACCCTTGAGACCCTGCTCGCGGATTGTTTCATCGTACACGATCTGTGGCTGCAGGCCGGCGTACTGCAGCGTGTGCCAGACGTCGGCTGCCAGACTGCCACCCCAGCCATACGTTCCGCGGCGGGCGAACATCTGCGAGGAGAAGCTTTCGAGGAACGCCACCTCGGCCGGGGCTTCGGGCAGCTGTCGCAGCATCGGCCCGTAGGGCTCCACCACATCATGCACCAGCCGGGCCAGTTCGTGCTGCGTTTGCGGGTGGGTATAGCGATAGGCGGAGGCATAGTCCGTCGGCACCAGCGACTGCCACCCGTGATACATGATGCCCTGCACGGGACGCGAAATCTTCGTCCAGAAAGCTTCCCGCAGGTGCATGGGGGCAATGGTGATATAGGCCGCGTCGGGGTCATAATCTTCCCAGGCCGACTGCGTGCTGTCCGCTGCCTTCTCTTTCGTGTTCGGGCCGCTGTTCTCCGCTGCGGAAGGCTTCGGCTTCGGCGCGGTTTCCGAACGATACCAGATGACCTGCGTCATCTTCATGACATCCTGCGGCTGCCCGGCCGCGCGGGCCATGGCCAGCAGTTCGTCGGTCGCCAGACCGATACGTATCGGATCCGGGTAGGTGTAGGTCCAGTGCGAAATCACATCCACACTGCCCCCGCTGCCGCCAATAGCCGGCACCCGCACCGCGGGGTCGAAGAACGTCCACTGATCGGGCCGCTTCGCTGTTTCGAACCCCTCATCCACCGCGCTATGGGCCGCATTCCAGCCGTCGCCCTTCGTCCAGAACCAGCGATAAAACGTCAGCAGCGGGTGATCGTCGGGAATCACCCGGTCTTTCGGGAAATCGGGCAGCGTATTCCACTGCACGCCGTTCTTGATCTCGACTCCAGTGGGATAGTCCTGGCCAGTGGCTTCGCGATAAGCCGCCAGGTCGTGTTCGTGAAAGCAGATCTGCGAGCCATCCCGCACTTCGGTATTCACCAGCACGGCTTCAAAGGCGGGAAAGCTGCTCCACGTGCGGGAGGCCGAAGCCCCCACGTTGCGGAAGAACGGCTTGAGCTGTTCATAATTGACGCAGACGTTTTCGCGGGTGTAAGGCTCGCCTTTGCGGTCGATTCGCAGCAGGTCCTTCTGTGTGGCGTCCAGCCAGTGCCCGGGCCCCAGGCTGAGTACGATCCGCAGATCGTTCGCCAGAGCGCGGTCCAGCATGCGGGCCCCCCGCTCATACTGCAGGCCGGAGGTCGCCGTCACCGGTTCGCCCGCTTTCCAGACGGCTGCATAATCCACGCTCAGTCCCAGGCAGTGAGTAAAGCCCATCTGCTTCAGCCGGGGAATTTCGCGCACCACTTCGTCGGTTCCGCCCACACCCCACATCACCACCGGCATCCGGTGCGGCAGAGTGCGGTTGACGATCTCCAGTGTCAGCTCGCCGGCGGAACTCACCGGCTCTTTGCCGGAGGTCCCGGTGACATCACAGCGGATATCGTATTTTCCCGGCCGCAGCCCGGTATGGAACGGAATCGGGACTTTCACCTCTGCTCCGGCAGCCAGGTTCTCCAGTTGCCGGCTCACTGCAGGCAGGCCCTCGGCGGTGAGCGTGGCCCGCACGTTCTCCAGCGGCTGCTGCCGGAGATTCTTCAATGTGAAGTGCAGCTCGGGCTGCGGCTCATGACGGATAAAGACCGATCGCAGGGGCGTGGCTGTCACCGCCACCGGCCGGAACTCGCGGATGCCGCGGGAAATCCGTACCTGGTCGATGAATCCATCGAAGCCGCCATACAGGCTGCCCACCCGGTCGCCCAGCGTGAGGGCGTGCCGTCCCGCTGTCAGGCTGCCCCGGCCAGCGTGCGTCTGCCAA
>JAGQPV010000217.1 GCA_020426545.1 Planctomycetaceae bacterium | reverse complement strand
GGGCGGATTGACGTCCGTGAGGTGGCCGATTCATCACGTGGCGCCGCCGCGAACCTGGTCTGATGGCCGGCCGCGGACCAGGGCGCCAACAGCTGTCGCGTGAACCAGACGGTCGCCAGCCCGGTCAGAATGACAGTGCTGCCAGCCCATCCGGCCAGCACAGCCAGCCCGGCACCAGTGGTGGCCAGCGGCAGCCAGCAGGTGAACGCCGGTCCGACGGTCGGAAGGGAAGGATTGCTGACGGCGGGTTTACCGGTGGTCGGACGATGCAGGAACCAGCCACTCAGCAGCAGAGCCAGCCCGAGGCCGAGGCTGTCCGTCCAGCCAGAGAGAAACTGCTGGGCCGCGGCCTGCCGGCTCAGGCTGTCCCACCAACCGGAGATGCCCACGAGGTATTGACGGTGGTTGGCGGCGACGGCTGCGTACCCGCCCCGCTCCTGCAGAGACCACCAGACGGGGCTCCAGACCAGAGCCGCCACACCAGCGACGCCCAGCCACCGCAGCCATTCCCGCACAGACTGCTTCAGGCCAGCACTGGCCCCACTGCCGCGCCGGGCCAGCAGAACCCGCTCAGTCTGCCAGGCAATCAGCCCGGCCGATGAGATCGCCAGTGGCAACCAGCCATTGTATTTGGTCCACCAGGCCAGGCCGGTGAGGACTCCCCCCGTCACGATCAGCGAGCGACGACCCGTGGTCATGGCGGCCGGTAAACCGGAAACGGCACAGACCAGCCACAGCCCCAGCGTGGTGTCGGTCAGTACGGTGCGGGAATAGAGCAGGTGAAATCCGCTTGTGGCGGCCAGAACCGCAGCTGCCAGACCAGCCATCGGAGAAAACCAGCCTCGGCCCACCCACCACACCGCCGCCACCGTCAGCACTCCGCCAGCGATGTTGACCAGAATGGCGCCGGTCTGCGGGCCGTCTGCCAGGATGACGCTGAACAGACTGGCCTGTTCGACGAGCCACGGAAACAGCGGCGGAGCGTAGAGGTGCCGGTCCGGATATTCGTTCCCGTCTTCGGAGCTGAACCACAGACTGGAGGCGTAGACTCCTTCGTCGAAATGTTCGACTGCAACGTGACTGAGGTGGAACAGCCGCAACCCCCCGGCGAGCAGCAGAATCGCCAGCAGTGCCAGAAATTCTTCCCGGGAGACGGCGGGCCACCCGAAGAGCGGTGAAGTGTCTTCAGCGTCTGAACCGGCACGGGCGGTCGCAGCGCCCGGGTTGTCCCGCTCGGCAGGCGGGCGACGTCGCTGGCCGCGACGTCTGTCGGTTCGCTTCGCCATGAATTCTGCCTGCCGTTCCTGTGCAACTGCCTGCCGGGCTCTGCTGCTGGTTGGTGTGAATTCCGCATCCAGCCGTGTGAGGAACCGCGGCGGAGATCGCTGACCCGCCCCGGAACTGTGACGTCTTCCGCCGCCGGGGCCAGCGTCATCGGCCAGAGGGGGCTTCCTGACGGGGCGGTTTGCTGCCCGCCGGCAGTTCATTATGATAGGCGAGAACACACCGCCTTCAATCAACCCACGGGGAACCGGCCCGATGCCCACTGCTGACCAGATGTACGACGAAGCACACCAGCTGAAAGAGAATGGCGACCTGGAAGGAGCCGTGCAGAAGCTTCAGGAAGCCCTGCAGGCCGAGCCGGATCATACGCTGTCCCACTCCGCCCTCGCGGTGCATCTGCAGAAACTGGGCCGGCCGGACGAAGCCATCAGCCATGCCGTGCGGGTGACCGAGCTGGAACCAACCGATCCGTTCTCGTTCACTCAGCTGTCGGTGATCTGCCAGCGGTGCGGCAAGATTCAGGAAGCGGAGGATGCCATGGCCCGCGCGCAGCAGATTCAGGCGGGTGGCTGAGAGCGGGGCATCGCCAGCAGTGGGGGAGAAATCCTGCCCGATCGGCGGCGACTGCTTCGCGGGAATTCGCGTCCCGCAGCAGATCGAGGCGGCTGGCGTGGCCGGCCTGCCGGCGGGACGGCCGGTTCATTGAGTCCGGTTTCCCGGGTGGTGGGACAGCTTCAAAAGGAAGCCCGTTCAGGGGGAGCGGGGCAGCTGAAACAGCTCCTCGATTTCGGCACGGGCTCTGGCTGCCGCCGGGCCGACTGTCTCGCTGCTCGACCCAGAACCAGAGCCGGTGGCAGGTCGCCGCGCAGGTTCCTCGATCTGACGGAACGGGGAATCTTCCGCTGCCGGCTGCTGGTAACCGGCTGGCCTCAGCGGCTGTGATACCGGCGGGCCGGTGGGATCGTCGCTGTTCCGGGACAGGATCCGGCTGACTCCGGGCTGGGCTTCCGTCGCTGCGGCAGCTCCGCTCAGGGGTTGTTCAGCCGGAAGTGGCTGGTCGGCATAGGTGTCTCCCGGCGGTGTGATGGGGACGGTTTCGGTCGAATCGAACTGGCGGCCGTCCGGCGTCTTCAGGCGAACATGCAGGACCACCGTCCTGCTGCCGGGCTTCTGTTTCCAGGGAAGCTGCACCTGATAGCCGGTGGTCAGCAGTCCGGATCGCCACAGCTCGGCGGCTTCTTTCGCCTGCCAGGTGGCCACACTGACCTGCCGCTTCTCGGGGGGGAGCGACGGATCGATGACCTCGACGGTCAGTTCGCCGGGAACGGCAATCACCTGACCGTGCCCGTCGAGTGGTTCAATCACGGTATGCAGGACGTCGTCGCCCGGCTGCTCGTCCTGGTTCAGCCCGCCGGTCTGCATGGCATTAATGCGAATCCCCGTGGCCTGCGCGATGGCGCGGGTGGTTTCGGGGGCGGGTGCGCTGCTGGTTCCGTTGGCCAGCTGCGTCTGGATCTGAGTGATTTCCCGGCGGGTCGCCACCAGGTCAGTGCGGACAGATGCCAGCTCGGCCTGCGTCTGGTGCAGTTCGTCTTCCCGGTCCCGCAGCTGGGCTTCCAGCAGTTCGGTGTTCCGCCGGCTCGCGCAACCCGTCCCCGTCACGACTGCGGGGAGCAGCATGAGCAGAAGAACCAGTTGGGCGCCAGCGGGGAATGGCACGGGAACCTCTTCGACGGACAACTGCGGGGGATCCGGATGGCGAAGTCTGGTCGGGAAACCTCACCTGCAGGAACGAATCGGACAGGCGGAATGTTTCACGTGGAACGCAGAACGGGGAATGGATGATCAGGCAGGGGGCGGGGGAAACTTCCTGTCGGGGAAGACACGGGGAGGATAATCTGCAGGACAGAAGCTGGTGGACTGGTGGTGTGCAGGTGCTGACAGCCGGCCGCCTCAGTCAGGTTGAGACTGGTTCTGCCTGCGAGCCTGACAGGTGAGGCATGGTGCAGACGGGATGTCTGGCAGCACTGCCGGGAACAGTGCGGGCGGTGTGCCTCCGGCCGGGCACCGCTGGCCTCGCCGGGTGAGATGGGAAATGGCACTGCTCCCTCATGGCTATCTAGCACATCAGCAGGATTGTGGCCAGACCTTTCACGGGACGGGATCCCGTAGTCGCTCGCCTCGTCCGCTCCCGTGTGGAGCAGCCAGGGGTTCGGCGGGGCGGCAATCCGTCCGCGGCCGGTTCCGCGGAGACCGATTCGCGAGAAGCATTCGGCGGAGTCATCTCTCGGTGGTGCGTCCCTGCGCCGTGTGCGCCGAAGTCAGTGGGTTCTGGTTCCCGGAACAGAGGGGTCACAGGGACGGAGATGTCTCCGCGGGAACTCCGGTCTCGGGCGGTTTCATCGTGGGAGGGGGCAGGGCGGAATCGTGAAAACGTTTCACGTGGAACGATTCCGCGTCCGGGGGCGGGGGCCAGTCTGAGGGGGAGGAGATCACCTGTGCCGTCTCAGTCGGCTGCGCACAAAAACACCCCGGCAGGCGGCTGGCCTGCCGGGGCGGAGATTGCAGCGAGTGGCAGTGTCCGGCAAAGGGCCGGAGCGGCTGACTACTCGGCAGTCGGTTCGAGCCGTTCGAGCACGTTGTCGATCAGGCCGTATTCTTTCGCTTCCTCGGCCAGCATGAAGTAGTCGCGGTCGGTGTCCTGCTCGATCTTGTCGAGAGTCTGACCGGTGTGCTTCAGCAGGATCTCGTTCATCCGCTTCTTGACACGCAGCACCTCGCGGGCGTGAATGTCGAGATCGGTCGCGGTGCCTTCCATGCCAGCCAGCGGCTGGTGGATCATGATCCGGCTGTTGGGCAGGCCGTTCCGTTTGCCGGGGGCTCCGGCTGTCAGCAGCACCGCACCCATACTGGCCGCCTGCCCGATGCAGTATGTGGCCACGTCGCAGGTGATGTACTGCATCGTGTCGTAAATCGCCATCCCCGCGGTGATCGATCCACCGGGAGAGTTGATGTACATGTGGATGTCGGCATCCGGATCTTCGAACTGCAGGAACAGCAGCTGGGCAACGAGGCTGTTGGCAACCTGGTCGTTCACCTGGCTTCCCAGAATGATGATCCGGTCTTTGAGCAGGCGACTGTAGATGTCCATCGCCCGCTCTTCGCGGCCGCTCTTCTCGATGACGTAGGGGACCAGCACTGTCATGGGTCAGTCCTTCTTTTTCTTGTCGTGACGGCTGAGCACCTCGTCCACGAGGCCGTACTCCTTCGCCTCGGTGGCGGTCAGGTAACGGTCGCGGTCTGTGTCTTTGGAGATCACCTCAATCGGCTGACCGGTGTGGTCAGCCAGAATGCGGTTGAGCACCTCTCGCGTGTCGAGGATGTCCTTCGCCTGGATCTCGATGTCGGACACCTGACCACCCACCTGGCCATAGGGCTGGTGAATCATCACCTTGGAATGCGGGAGGGCGAACCGCTTGCCGGCGGTGCCGCCAGCAATCAGGACCGCGCCGCCGCTGGCAGCCAGGCCGACGCAGTACGTGGCGATGGCACATTCCAGGTACTGCATCGTGTCGTAGATGGCCATGGTGGCCGTGACCGAACCACCCGGAGAGTTCACATACAGGTGAATGTCCTGGTGCCGGTTTTCTGACTGCAGATACAGCAGCTTCATCACAATCAGGTTGGCGACCGAATCGGTGATGACACCGTCGAGGAATACAATCCGGTTTTCCAGCAGCAGATCGCCAATGCCCATCTGCCGCTGGCGGGTGTAATCTCGGGCTGCCGCCTGCCAGGGAGAAGCCCCCGGACCCGCGGTAGGATCGAACATGACAGTCTCCTCGAACGTACTGGCCAGTCCCGGAGGAATCCATTCCGGAAGTCGGCGGAATCACGAACAGCCGGCCGCTGCGGGCTGAGGTTGGAGCAGGATTATCACGTGAGGCTGCACCGTCGGCAAGTGCCTGCGGAACACTGGCTGAGGCTGGAAGGGTCTGTGGAGAAACCGCAGACGGATCAGCCGGAGCCGGCTGGCAGTCTGTCAGCAACAGTTGCCCGGCCGGATCAGTTTCCGATGGCCACATTCCGGAACCGGAATTCAACCAGCCGGATTTTTCCGGCCGGCCAGCATCGGAAGGCCACGAAGCCATGCGGCCACCTGCCGGTGAAGACGCAGCAGGAGCGACTGCTCCAGATGCAGGAGTCTCACCGGACAGGCCGGAAGCCAGAGTCCGGCAGCTCACGATCAACCAGACCGAACGCCTTGTAGCCCAGGTGGCCGGATGACGCAACCGAACTCAGGGAAGACTGTCCGGTTCGGTGAGGGATTCTCTGATGTGTACCGCTGTGGCGGGCAGCAGGAATCCTGGCCCATCTGGCGGAAGACCGTGATTCTTCCGGCCTGCGGGCACCATCCCCGGGATCGGTCGTGCTGGCGGAAGAGGCAGGGGGCAGTGGGTGGAAAGCGGGCCCCCCTGGCAGGACAGAGTGGCGGGCATCACGAGAAAAGCCCCGCCGGAAGCCCGACGGGGCTGGTATCTCAATTGTCCGGAACAAGTGCCGGGCAGCTCGCATCCACCCTCAGCACGACATGAAAGACGGGCGGTACGTGGTGCGAACAGCCTTCCGCGGGGACTGACTGCGAGGTCAGCCGACCGGGATCATTCTTCTCCGGAGTCGCCGGCTTCAGCATCGTCATCGGAGTCGTCGGTGGCGGTCATGCTTTCCACGGAGACACCACAGACGGCCGCGGAGACAGACTCCGTGGTGCTGGCAATCTCCATGTCCAGCGGTTCGTCTTCGAAGGTGGCCCGCTCAAGAATGAAATCGACAGCCTTCCGCTCGCGGAGCTGGGCTTCGAGGTTTTCCATCATGCCACGCTTCTGCAGGCGGGAGCGAACCCGGCGGGGGTTCTCACCGCTTTGAATGGCCATCTGGATAATCTCGATCTGCAGCTCGTTCTCTTCGACTTCGATGTTCTCGGTTTCCGCAATGCGGTCCAGAACGAAGTGTTCCTTGAGGGCCTGCCGGGTGGTGGAGACAGCGTTCTGGCGGATCTCGTTTTCCCGCTGGTGGATTTCACGCGTGGTGAAACCAGCCTGCTGCATCTCCAGTACCTCGCGGCGAAGGGCATTCTCCACCTGCCGGAGAACCAGCTTTTCGGGCAGATCCCAGTCGGCCGAATCAGTGATCTTCTCCAGCACCTGCTCGCGGGTTCTCTGCCGCTGCTGGTAGGAGACCCGCCGTTCGAGCATCTGCCGGATGCCGCTGTCGAGGTCTTCCTCGGAGTCCACGCCAATCCGTTCGAGGAAGCGGGCGTTGATTTCGGGGAGCTTCAGCTGACGGACTTCTTCCACAGTGAAGCGGGCCTGAATGGTCTCGCCCCGCATCTCCAGATTCTCGGCTTCCAGCGAAACGGTGATTTCCGTCTCGCGGACATCGCCGGGAACTACGCCGGTCATCAGCTCGCCGAAGTTGGGAACGTCGGCATCCTGGAACTGAAGCACGGGGCGAAGCTGCACACCGATGTGCTCCAGCTCACGCAGGGTCCGACCGTTGTGCGAGAAGTTGACGGACAGGGTCAGCACGTCTTCGAGGCTGGCCGGCTCCGCACAGGGAACCCGCTCGCCATACTGCGACAGGAACTGTGTGCGGTAAGCCGCCACGTCCTCGTCGGAGATTTCCCGCACGGGACGTTTGATCGTCAGACCGTCGTAGGAAGGCAGCTCGAAGTCGGGACGAACTTCCACCTCGAAGTCGTATTCGAAGTCGCTGTCCGGATCGATCTCCAGTTCCGCGACGTCCAGATCGGGCTCGCCGATGGGGTCGATGTTGCTGTCATCCGCGATCTGCTCGAGGCTTTCCATCAGAATTTTCTGACGGATGTCGTCGGCGATCTCCGTGCGGAACCGCTTCTGGATCAGGGCCTGCGGCACATGACCCACGCGGAAGCCGGGGACGGAAGCCTTGTCGCTGAGGTCGCCCACGACTTCATCATAGAAGTGGCGGACATCGGTCTGGGGCACGCGCACACGGATGTGCTTACGGCAGGGACCGACATCTTCGATCTGCACATCGAGAGAGAGCCGGTAGGCTTCGCTCTGTTCTGCCACTGCAGCGTCGCCTGCGGTCTCATCAGCGGGAGTCATCGAATCGTCGGACGTGCTCATGAATGCCGTTCCCTGAGTGCTCTGCCAGAGCCTGAAACCGGGGAGATGCCGCTGTTCGGCAAGTGGCACCTGACCTGGTGGTCGGGTGGCGTGCCGCAGTTCCGGGCATCCCGAAGTTAAATGTTGACGCTGTTCCTGGTGCCATTAACCGGCACCGGGGAACCGTCAGTGGAAAAGATCAGCCCGATGCAGCAGTCAGCCAGATGCTGCCCTGCGCGCGGAAAGCTGGAACGAAGCCCCGGATGAGAAGACCAGCCGGTTCCGTCCAGCGACTGCATGAACCGCCAGACCATGTGCTGCCCTGCAGCGATCGACTGACGAATGCTTCACCATCGGCCAGAGAAGTTGAAGGAGAACGTGCGGTATGCTGACCGCCGCCGGGATGCTCTGCCTGCTGAATCCAGCACACCTGCTGCAGGCAGCCGTCCCGTGAACCGGAGCTGGCCCGGTCTGTTCGCCCTGATTGTGCAGCAGATGCTGACGTTCCTGCACTGGTTCCCAAAACAAACACCGTGCAATCATTCTACTGAACTCCGCGGGGAGAAGCAGAACATTCACGGTGATGCTGACCGGGAGGCAGTGCGGAGCCCGGCATCTGAATCTGCAGCAAAGAGCGGGTGAAGGGAGTCGAACCCTCGACAGCCACGTTGGCAACGTGGTGCTCTACCACTGAGCTACACCCGCAGTTTCTGTGGGAGAGAAACTCTCCCGTTCGCCTGAGGCGACACTGTACCGACCACCCGAACCGAACGTCAACCGATTCTGCCGTAACTTTAGGAAGCAGAAAATGAAAAACGCGGTAAGGACCGGCGGCTGACCCGGGAACCATTGCCCCCGGGCACACCCCGATTATAGCGCACGCTTTCCCGCCTGCAAGTCTGCAGACTGTCATTCTGCCAGACACTGAAATCCCGCGTTCCGGCGGGAGGGGTGGCAGGCAGTTTGCGGCCGGTGAGTGACTGTGATTTCCTCGCTGAAGGCTGGGCGGTTTCGATGGGACGGACGAACGGAGCGGGCCGATAAGCCGGGTTCTGTCGGGGGCAGCCATTTCTCTGGGACGGCAGTTGCCTGCCGCCTCAAGCGACCGACCCGGAAGTCGAACGGGCCGGACCAGCCCGTGGCACCGCTCCTGAAACAGAGGCGATGCCGTCCTTCCTGTCTGGTCTTGCTCCGGGTGGGGTTTACCAAGCCGGACCGGTCACCCGG
>JAGQPV010000216.1 GCA_020426545.1 Planctomycetaceae bacterium | reverse complement strand
CCTGCAGGCCGGACCGCGAGCGGCGCACGGCGTTGGAGACTGCCGAGACCGCTTCCTCTTGGTTGATCATCCGGCGATGGATGCCGTCCTCCATATGCAGCAGCTTTTCGCGTTCTCCCTGCAGCATGCGGCTGACGGGAATTCCCGTCCACGTGCTGACCACCTTCGCGATATCTTCGGCGGTTACATCTTCCCGCAGCAGCCGCTGGCCTTCGTCCTCGCTCCGCTGGCTGAACTGCGTCTCCAGTTCGCTCAGCCGGGCTTCGGCCACCCGCAACTGTTCTTCGGCTTCGTGAGCACGAATGTAGTCGTCGTTCAGATTGGTCTGCTGGGCCTGACTGAAAGCCTGCTGACGCGTAGTCCGCAGCTGCTCGATCTGTTCCTTCAGCGGCTGCAGTTGGGCCAGCGACTGCTTTTCATTCTCCCAGCGGGTTTTCAGCTGGCTGACTTCCTCTTCCCGGTCGGCAATCTGCCGGCGGAGATCCTGCAGCCGCTCCTGGCTGTCGGCACTTTTCTCAGCGGCCAGGGCTGCCGCTTCAATCTGCATTCTGGTCAGCTGGCGGGTGGCTTCATCCACCTCGACGGGCATCGAGTCGATTTCCATCCGCAGCCGGCTGGCGGCTTCGTCCACCAGGTCAATCGCCTTGTCCGGCAGGAACCGATCGCTGATGTAGCGGTCCGACAGGGTCGCTGCGGAAATCAGCGCATCGTCGGTAATCCGCACCCCGTGATGCGTTTCGTACCGTTCCTTCAGCCCCCGCAGAATGGAAATCGTGTCCTCCACATTGGGTTCCTGCACCAGCACGGGCTGGAACCGCCGCTCGAGGGCCGGATCTTTCTCGATGTGCTTGCGGTACTCATCGAGGGTGGTTGCCCCCACGCAGTGCAGTTCACCCCGGGCCAGGGCCGGCTTGAGCAGGTTGGATGCATCCATGGCGCCTTCGGCGGCACCGGCTCCCACCACGGTGTGGAGTTCGTCGATGAACAGGATGACCCGTCCGTCGGATTCGGTGACTTCCTTCAGCACGGCTTTCAGTCGCTCTTCAAACTCACCGCGAAACTTCGCACCGGCGACCAGTGCGCCCATATCGAGCGAAACCACCCGCTTGTCTTTGAGGTTCTGCGGCACATCGCCCAGGACGATGCGGTGGGCCAGCCCTTCCACGATGGCCGTCTTGCCGACGCCCGGTTCGCCGATCAGCACGGGGTTGTTCTTCCGGCGGCGGGACAGCACCTGAATCACCCGGCGGATTTCGGTATCGCGACCGATGACCGGGTCGATTTTTCCCTGCCGGGCCAGCTCGACCAGATCGTGGCCGTACTGCTCCAGTGCCTGGTACTTCTCTTCCGGGTTCTGGTCGTTCACCGACTGTCCGCCGCGAACGGACTTCAGGGCTGTCAGGATGTCGGCGGACGTCACGCCGTTGATTTCCAGCAGTCGTTTCGCCGCATCATCCACTTCAGCCAGGGCCAGCAGCAGGTGCTCGGTGGAAACGAAGGAATCCTTCATGCCATCGGCGGTTTTCAGCGCCGCTTCCAGCACCTTCATCAGTGCCGGCCCGGCTCCTGCCTGCACACCGGCACCGGAAACCTTCGGCAGCCGGCCAAGTTCCGAATCGACCAGCGAATCGAGCTGACGGGCATTCGCGCCGATGCGATCCAGCAGCGGGCGAACCACGCCCTGCTGTTCCGTCAGCAGTGCCTTGAGCAGGTGCAGCGGGGCAATGTGCTGATGACCGTTGTTTTCCGCCAGATCCTGTGCCTTCTGGACGGCTTCCTGTGCCTTGACGGTGAGTTTGTCCATCCGAAATGCCATGAGCATGCCCTTTTCTGCAGTGGATCAGTCGCCGGAGGAATGCGGGCGACAGAGAGGAGGATCCCGTGGAGGTGTGTGCGGATTGCTGCTGTGGCCCGCGGGAAGCCGTCCCGCAGGCGCGATATCCCGAAAAACAGCCTGCCGGAAATCCAGCAGGCTGCCCGGAAAATTGCTGGAGACCGACCACACCATGCGGAATGTGGCCAGGTTTTCCGAACAGATGCCAGGTCCCGGAGCGACATTCCCGCCGCTGCGGAACCCGGCCTGTTTCAGCCAATGTCAGTCGGCTTTCTCGAACTCCGCATCGATCACGTCTTCGTCAGCGTCCGCACCGGGAGCGGCTCCCGTCGCGGAGTCACCAGCCGCTCCAGCCTGCTGCCCCTGATTCAGGTGCTGCGAGAAGGCCTGAGCGGCCTGCATCAGGTCGTTCACCGCGGCATCAATCGCAGCGGCATCGTCTCCCGCCGCTGCCGTATTCACCCGGGCGATGGAGCTTTCAATGGCCGACTTTGAGGAATCGTCCATCTTGTCGGCATGCTCCTTGAGGAGCTTCTCCGTCTCGTACACCGAGCTGTGAGCCTTGTTGCGGGCTTCGGCCAGCTTGCGGAAGCTGGCATCTTCTTCGGCGTGCTCTTCCGCTTCGCGTTTCATCTTCTCGATTTCATCTTCAGACAGCCCGGAAGACTGCTGAATCTGAATTGTCTGCTCTTTGCCGGACCCCAGATCCTTCGCGGCAACATTCAGAATACCGTTCACGTCGATATCGAAGGTCACTTCGATCTGCGGTACACCGCGCGGGGCCGGCGGAATGCCATCCAGATTGAACTCGCCCAGCAGGCGGTTCTGAGCCGCAATCTGCCGTTCCCCCTGATACACCTTGACCGTCACAGCCGGCTGGTTGTCGACAGCCGTTGAGAACGTTTCCTTCTTCGTCGCCGGAATGGTGGTGTTCCGCTCGATAAGCACCGTCATCACGCCGCCCTCGGTCTCGATACCCAGAGACAGCGGGGTGACGTCCAGCAGCACCACATCCTTGACATCGCCCGCCAGGATACCGCCCTGAATGGCTGCACCCACCGAGACCACTTCATCGGGATTGACGCCCTTGTGCGGCTCTTTGCCGAACATTTTCCGGACGAGTTCCTGCACCAGCGGCACGCGGGTGGAACCACCCACCAGCACGACTTCGTCGATCTTCGACGGATCGAGCTTCGCGTCCTTCAGAGCGTTTTCCACCGGCTTGCGGCACCGCTCCACCAGCGGGTCGATCAGACGTTCGAACTCGGCCCGGGTGATGCTCAGTTGCAGGTGCTTGGCCCCGCTGGCATCGGCCGTGATGAACGGCAGATTGATATCGGTGGTCTGCGAGGTGGACAGCTCCTTCTTGGCTTTCTCAGCTGCCTCACGCAGCCGCTGCAAAGCCATGGCGTCTTTTCGCAGGTCGATCCCCTGATCGGACTGGAACCTGTCGGCCAGATGATTGATCAGCACCTCGTCGAAATCGTCGCCGCCCAGGTGCGTATCGCCATTGGTGCTGAGCACCTCGACCACTTCGTCGCCGACTTCCAGAATGGAAACGTCGAATGTACCACCGCCGAGGTCGAACACCACAATCTTCTCGTCCTTCTTCCGCTGCAGGCCATAAGCCAGAGCAGCAGCCGTCGGCTCGTTGATGATGCGGGCGACTTCGAGGCCGGCAATCTGACCGGCATCCTTGGTGGCCTGCCGCTGGGCGTCGTTGAAGTACGCCGGAACGGTAATCACCGCTTTGCGAACTTTGTGTCCCAGATAGCTTTCGGAGGCTTCCCGCAGCTTGCGGAGGACCAGGGCCGAAATTTCCGGCGGCGTGTATTCGCGGTCGGCCACCTTCACTTTCACATAATCGGTGGCACCACCAATCACGCCGTAAGGCACCATTTTCTCTTCGGACTGCACTTCATTGTGCCGCCGGCCCATGAATCGTTTGATCGAGTAAATCGTGTTCGTGGGGTTCGTCACCGCCTGCCGTTTGGCCGGCTCGCCAACCAGCGTTTCCCCCTTATCGGTGAAGGCGACCACACTGGGAGTGATCCGGTTGCCTTCCAGGTTGGCAATCACCCGCGGCTCCCCGCCTTCCATTACCGAGACCACAGAGTTGGTTGTCCCCAGGTCGATACCAATAATCTTTTCGCCTTCAGCCATGATTCCGCTCCTCCCCGTTTCACTTGCTCCGCCTTCAGCACCCGTTCCCTGCTGGTCCGGAGTGAATGACGGTTCTCTTCGTGTCAGTATGTCGGTCACAGGCAGCCCGGCAATCCGGTGTTCACCCGGGAGCCCACTCCCGGCCTGCTTCCGCGGTGATGTCTTCACCGAAATCTCACGAAACCCGGCAGGATTCGTGCTTTCGGCCCCGCCCGACTTCTCCGCAGGCGGGCCATTTCCCCCTGTGGGGGCAGGCTGCACACGGTACTCTTCTTGGCAAACCCCATGCCAGACAGCCACCGATGAGAACAATTCGGCGTAATCCGTTTCCTGGTCACCCCTTACACCACCCGTACGCAGGGCTTCTCAACCACTTCGCCGGGAGACTGTCAAAATGACACTCTCCGGTCTGAGGCAGTCCGCCCCGCAGGGTGCCACAATGGCAGGGAGGTGACTTGCGGGGAAAGCTGCCTGTCCGGGAAATCCCCCTGCAGACTGCCTCGGAATACAGACGGGCAGAGCCGGCCGCTTGACAGTGCGGAAGGGTGACTGTACAACATCGGTCCCTGGGCTGAAGAGACTAATCCCCGGTGTCTGATGCCTTTACGACGACAAGCCCCATCGGCAACCCGTGACGAATCACGGATGACTGATCGGTGCAGTGGTTTTGCCATGAGTCTGCTTCCAGCCGGTGCGGTTCTGGCAGGGGCCTGAATTCTGAAGGATCGCGTGCTGAGTGGCGGGACCAGCCACTCGGCGGAACGGGCCGGGATGCAGGGAAAACCCCTCGGCCCGCCGCCAGAATCAAAACGCAGAACCGGATGACCACAGATTCCTGAAACCGTTTTGCAGGAATGACTTACACACTGAGGTCTGTCGAGATCGATTGAGGTTCCTCTGTGGCGGGCCGCATGCCTGCCGGGGAAGGCTGCGATGGCGAAGAAATCTGTCACCGGTAAGCAGGCGAAAACGGCCCCCGCAGCAACAAAGACAACAAAAAAGGTTGCGCGAAAAGCCACCTCTTCATCTACGGATCGTCCCGCCAGGCGGACGAAAGTGGCGAAAAAGGCCACCCCCGCCGGCATCGAAGCCGAGATGCGGAAGACGGATCGCGAGATCCTCAAGCTCATCAATCGGCGGGCCGAGCTGACGACCCGCTGGGTGGAACTGCAGCCGACGCCGGGTGAAGCCGTCTTCGCTCCCCGGGCCGACGACGAGCTGTGGCAGGAACTGGAGTCGCAGAACTCCGGACCGCTGCCCGCAGGAACCGTGCGGGCTGTCTTCCGGGAAATTCTGAGCGCGGCCCGCCGCAAAGTCCGCGTCCAGCGGGTGGCTTACCTGGGCCCTCCATTCAGCTTTACGCATCTGGCGGCGATCGAGCGGTTCGGGCACTCGGCCGACCTGGCCCCCGTCAGCACCATTGCCGCAGTGTTTGAAGAGGTCAACCGGGGCCATGCGAATTACGGCATCGTGCCAATCGAAAACAGCACTGATGGCCGGGTGATCGACACTCTGGATATGTTCACCCGCCTGCCACTGCGGATTTGCGGCGAAGTCCAGATTCAGGTGCACCACAACCTGCTGGCCCGTTCCCCCCGCAGCGACATCACGGAAATCTACAGCAAGCCTCAGGCCCTGTCGCAGTGCCGGGAATGGCTGGCCCGCAACATGCCGCAGGCCCGGCTGATCGAGGTCACCAGCACTTCAACCGCCGCCCAGCTGGCCCGCGACAAACCGGGGGCCGCTGCTGTCGCCAGTCGCCAGGCGGCTGTGGAATACGACCTGCAGATTATTGCCGACGATATCGAGGACAACTCGAACAACATCACCCGGTTTGCGGTCATTGGCGAAGAAGAGGCCAAATCCAGCGGGCAGGATCGCACGGCCGTGCTGCTGCAGATTCCACACAAGCCAGGCAGCCTGTCCGACGCTCTGCAGACGTTCAAGAAGAACAAAATCAACCTGACGTGGATTGAATCGTTCCCGCTGCGGGGAGAAGAAGGTGGTTACCTCTTCTTCCTCGATTTTGAGGGACACGAAAAAGAAGCCCGCATCAAACGGACACTGGCCGAACTGGAAGCCCAGGCGGTACGGCTCAATATTCTGGGTTCCTACCCTCGCAGCGAACCGCTGGGCTGAGGGTAAATGCGGGTTCCGGCAGCTCTCACCCCCTGCGGTACGGCAGGTTGTCACCTGACCCGCCGTCAATTATCATTCCACCTCGTGCTGCCTCATCCTGTGGCATGCGGATGATCCCCATGTGAGACAATCAGCACCCGGCACCGGTCTCGCTGATGACAACCTGACTGCCTTCCCGGGTATTTTCCGGAGCAGCAGCCCGGCAGCGGGAGAGACCAGGCCGGAGAAACGATCTGCCACAGGCTGTCTGCTGTTCACTGTGGTGGTCTGCTGCCGGCCGGCTACATGACAGCTGCGAACTCTGGAGCAGCCTGCCCCGCAGGAGTGGCTGCTTCCGTGCCTCCCGGCGGGCCAGGGCGGAATCTCGATTCAACTGCCCGGCTGCCAGATTTCCCCCCGGGAACCGAAACCCTCACCGTTTCGAATGTTCCCGCAGGACGGCAGACCGGATTAAGGCCCTCTGAGGGCATAACGTAATTCACCAGATGGAACATGATCGCCCGGCGGCAGCATTCTTCGGAGTGCGACTGTCGGGCTGGCTGTTCGGGAGATATGCAGATGCGCCGACCGCTGGTTGCCGGCAACTGGAAAATGAACACCATTTCCGCCGAGGCCCTGCAGCTGGCCCGGGAAGTGGCTGCTGGTGCCGCCGCGGCAGCAGCGAATGCGGATCTGCTGGTCTGCCCGCCGGCCCCGTGGCTGGTTTCCGTTCGTGAAACCCTGGGCGGGAGCAACGTGCTGCTCGGCGCTCAGGACGCCTGCTACGAGAAGTCCGGCGCCTTCACCGGCGAGATTTCCGTCGCCATGCTGGCCGATGCCGGCTGCAGCCATGTGATTCTGGGTCACAGCGAGCGACGGCACATCATGGGTGAAACCAATGAGACCGTCTGCCGCAAGGTGAAGGCTGTGCTTGAAGGCGGCCTGGTTCCCATCCTGTGCGTGGGCGAACAGCTCGAAGAACGCGAAGCCGGTCAGACGGAAACCGTGCTGGATGACCAGATGGCAGGCAGCCTGACGGGCTTTACCGCGGAAGACCTGTCCTCGCTGGTGATTGCCTACGAACCCGTGTGGGCGATTGGCACCGGGAAAACCGCTTCGCCGGAACAGGCCCAGGCCGTGCATGCCCACCTTCGCAAGTGGCTCGCCGGGCAGTATACTCAGGAACTGGCCGATCAGCTGCGGATTCTGTATGGCGGCAGCGTCAAACCGGATAACGCGGCCGAACTGCTGGGCCAGCCCGATATCGACGGAGCCCTGGTGGGCGGTGCCAGCCTGAAAGCCGATTCATTTCTGGCGATTGCCGCCGCCGCACCGGCTGCCGGCTGAGAGCCGGAGCATTCGGGCTGTTGAGAACAGGCTGCTGAATTTTTAAACAAGAGTCGAGCAGATATACCCGCCGGGGTCTGCCGCAGAGTGCCTCATGGAGGGGCGGGCCGCTGGTACCGGAGTTGTTCTCTTACCGGCCGGCTGACTGACTTCTGCAGAGAGCAGATCACAGAGACTGTCTGAGGAATGGGATCGCCATGTTCTGGTCATATACGCTGAGCATTCTGCTGCTGGGTTGCGGCATGCTGCTGATGTTTGTGGTCCTGCTGCAGCGTGGTCGCGGTGGCGGCCTGGCCGGTGCCTTTGGTGGTGCCGGTGGCCAGAGCGCCCTGGGAACCAAAGCGGGCGACGTGTTCACCAAGATTACTGTCATTCTGGCGGGCATCTGGGTGGTTCTGGCCGGTGTCACCGGGCTGGCGATGCAGAAAGAGCAGACCGGCCGCTTCCCGGGTGGCAGCGAATCCGCCCCGGAAAACCCCGAGCTGCAGTCCACCGAAGACGGCGGAGCTGCCGACGCTGACACGGACGCTGCTCCGGCCGGCGATGCGGATGCTGACGCGGCTGGCGGTGGCCCGGCGCTGAGTATTCCTGAGACTCCCGCCACAGAAGGTGTGGGAGCCGCGGCCGCTGGCGAAGCAGGCACCTCCAGCGAAGCCGACAACACAGAAGACGCCACACCGCCCGCCGGTGACAAACCGGCTACACCGCCGGCTGGCGAATGAGCGGCTGGCGGCTTCAGGCCTGCTGATCCGGGACATCACTGTTCCCGCCAGCAGGCCGGCTCTGTCGTGAATCCGCAGGAACCCGGGTCTCTGGCCGTCGTTCCCGGCCCCCATTTGAAGCAACTCCCTCGAAGCATCGGGAATACCGGCTGTGCTGCTGAGTATGACAGGTTTTGGCGACGCGCAGCTGGAAGATGGCGAGTCTGCCGTCACGGCTGAAATCCGGGCCGTCAACAATCGCTACCTGAAGCTGCAGACGCGGCTGCCCGACGGGTTTGGTTCGCTCGAAGCGGTCATCGAAAAGACCATCCGGACGAAGATTTCACGGGGCACGGTTACGGTTTCTGTTCGCCTGAACCGACAGAAACAGGAGCCCCGCTATCAGCTGAACAAGCCGCTCATCCGCTCCTGCTGGGAACAGCTGCAGGCGGTTGCCACGGAAATGGCTGTCCCGCGGCCGGTGGAATTCTGGAGTGTTCTGTCGCTGCCCGAAGCCGTGCAGCAGGATACAGCGGACCA
>JAGQPV010000215.1 GCA_020426545.1 Planctomycetaceae bacterium | reverse complement strand
TCAAGACATCCGGCCGGAACAGCTCCAGCACGTCTTTACTTCGCTGAACACAAACGCGGAACACGCTGGCAGCGGCACCTGGCAGACAGTCGCCCTGCGCGGCTGCGGCAACATCAGGGTGGGTCTGCCGGTCGAAGTATGGAATCTGCATAACGGAACAGTGGGCCATGGAAGAGGAAATCCTGACAGAGTTCCTGGCCGAGAGCTGGGAAAACCTCTCCCGGCTCGACCAGGAAATCGTGGATCTCGAGAAACAGCCTCGCAATGCGGAGCTGCTGGGCAGCATCTTCCGCACGATTCACACGATCAAAGGAACGTGCGGATTCATCGGACTGACGGGACTGGGGGCCGTGGCCCATTCCGTCGAGAATGTCCTCGGACAGATGCGGGAAGGAAATCTGGAAGCTTCTCCCGCCACCATTTCCATGGTTCTGCAGGGCGTGGATCGCATCCGGGAACAGCTGCAGGGGCTGGAAGCCACCGGCGAGGAGCCTCGGCTCGACAGCCGCGATCTGATCAAACGGCTGGATCTGGTCGCGTCGATCGGTGCCTCGGGTTCCGCGGCTCCCACCTGCTCACCCGCCGAGTTATTCGCCGCCACCAAAGCCGCCCTGGCCACCGGGAGCATGGAACATGCCGGCGAAGGGGCCGAGTTAACTGCCGCCAGTACCGAACCGGCAGCCGGAACCATTGAACCTCCCGCGATCTGGAATGATGAGATTGCACCGCCGCCCGCCCGGCAGCAGCCTGCAGCCAGTTCCCTGCCGGCAGCATCAGTGACTTCTGGTGGAGCATCGTCCGCCTCCGTGTATTCCTCGGCAGGCACTCCCGCGGCAGCTGACGATACGGCCCCCCAGGCGGCGGCCTCACCTGGTATCGTTTCCGGCGGGTTGGCCGCGGGCTGTGCTGCTGCCGGTGAGGCCGGCCCTGCGGAAACAGCTTCCGACCCTGTGGCGTCAAGCTCTGCCTCTTCTGTTGGAACGCACAGCCAGACGCGGCCAGCAGGCCCCGCCGGCCGGAATCCCGTTCCGCCGCGGGGAACTCTGCCGGAACAGCCCGCCGAGCAGACCGACGAGCCCGGAACGGAAAAGCCCCAGCGGGGAGTAGCCGATCTTTCGATCCGCGTGGGGATCGACGTACTCGACAGCCTGATGAACCTCGTTGGCGAGCTGGTCCTGACCCGCAACCAGCTGCTGCAGCTGGCACGGGGAGATGAAGAGTCCCGCTATGCCGGGCCCATCGTTCATTTAAACCGCGTCACCACCGACCTCCAGGAAGGGGTGATGAAAACGCGGATGCAGCCCATTGGCAACGCCTGGGCCAAGCTCCCGCGGCTGGTCCGGGATCTGACGCACGTCACCGGCCATCAGGTGCAGCTGGAAATGACCGGTGCCGAAACGGAACTGGACCGCACCGTTCTCGATGCCATTAAAGACCCGCTGACGCACATGGTCCGCAATTCCGTGGACCACGGCATTGAACCGCCCGAAGTCCGCCTGCAGCAGGGCAAACCAGAAAGCGGAACGATCAGACTGTCTGCCTGCCATGAAGGCGGGCACGTCATCATCTGCATCGAAGACGACGGAGGAGGCATCAACACGGCCCGTGTGCTGGAGAAAGCCATCAGCAAAGGCCTCGTGAACCGCACGCAGGCCAGCGGAATGTCTCAGAACGAAATTCTGACGTTGATTTTCACACCAGGCTTCTCCACCGCCGACCGCATCAGCGCGGTCTCCGGTCGTGGTGTGGGGATGGATGTCGTGCGGACGCAGATCGAGCGAATCGGCGGTGTGGTGGATCTGACTTCCACCGAAGGCCAGGGCACGACGATCCGCATCCGCATCCCGCTGACGCTGGCCATCATCTCGGCCCTCGTGGTGGAAAGCGGAGGCCAGAGCTTTGCCATTCCCCAGCTGGGCGTGGTGGAACTGGTCCGTCTCTCCTCGGAGGCCCGCAAACGGATCGAACGCATCAACGACCAGGAGGTCTTCCGCCTGCGCGACCGGCTGCTGCCGCTGATCCATCTGAACCGGCTGCTCGAACTCGAAGAGCTGGAAGACAGCGAACGGGACACCAACATCGTGGTCGTGCAGGTGGGTGAAGAGCAGTTCGGCCTGATTGTGTACGACGTGTTCGACACGGAGGAGATTGTCGTCAAGCCGATGGGGCAGATGCTGAAGGATATCCCCGTCTATCAGGGAACCACGATCCTCGGCGATGGCCGCGTGATCATGATTCTCGATGTAGCCGGAATCTCCGCCGAGCTGGGAACCACGAGCCGGGGGCTGGAAAACAGGTCCGACAAAGACCAGAGCACGGAAGCCGTCAGAAACACGACCAGCCTGCTGAAGTTCCGTGCCAACAGCACCACGATGGCGGTTCCTCTGTCGCTCGTCGCCCGGCTGGAAGAGTTTCCGCTCTCCACGATTGAACGCAGCAGCAGCGGCCTGGTGGTGCAGTACCGGAACGATCTGCTGCCACTGCTGCCGCTGCATTCCGACGAACCCGCCACCGAACTGGCCGACCCGCAGCCGGTGATCGTGTTCTCCGAAGGCACCCATTCGATGGGGCTGCTTGTCAGCGAAATTCAGGACATTCTCGACGAACACCTCGTCATCCGGAAACAGCGGAACCGCCCCGGGATCCTTGGCACCGCGATCGTCAGCGGACATGCCACCGACATCATCGACACAAATTACTACATCACGGCGGCACAGCCGGACTGGTTCGACCACCACAGCACGCCCGTGGATCCGGTGCTGATCGTTGATGATTCGCTGTTCTTCCGCCAGCTGGCCACCACCGCCCTGGAAGCCAGTGGCTGGAGGACCGTCAGCGTGCAGAACGGCCAGGCTGCCATCGACCTGCTGGAATCCGACAGACGCTTCTGCGCGGTTCTGACCGACCTGGAACTGGCGACTGTCTCCGGGCTGGAGCTGGCTGGCTGGATCCGCAGTCGCCGCGGGCTGGAGAAGCTGCCGATTATCGCCCTGACTTCGCTGGATCGCTCCATCTGGCAGCCGCTGGCCCTGCAGGCCGGCTGCGACTGCTTCCTCAGCAAGTTCAACGCGCAGCTGCTGCTGTCCTCGCTGACCGGGCTGACACAACCAGATCCCGCTCAGATGATCGGAGCTACCGCATGACGACAGCGTTCAATTCGTCTGCCGGCACGGCGGCAGCATACGGCAGCCGGCGGGAAACGACGGCTCTGTATGTTTCCTTCCGCGTGGATTCCCACCTGATGGGAGTCCCGGTCCATGTGGTCCAGGAAGTGCTGAATCCACACACGATTGCCCCCACTCCGCGGGCCCGGCCGGAAATTGCCGGTCTGCTGAACCTGCGGGGACAGATTGTGACCGCAGTCGACCTCCGTTGCCGTCTGGGGATCCAGCCGGGAGCCGATCAGGCGACTTCGATGAATGTTGTCGTCCGTCATCGGGAGGAATCCTGCAGCCTGCTGGTCGACGAAGTGGGCGATGTTATCGATGTGGCCGGCATGGCTCTCGTGCCACCACCGCCCACTTTGAAGCAGAGCTGGCGACAGGTGATTACGGGTGTCATCCCGCTGGAAGATGAGCTGATGATTGTGCTGGACGTCGCAGCGATTCTCGTGCTGGACAAGGTTCCCGGCAGACCCTGAACCGCAGTCGCACGGGACGACCAGCCGCCCGGGGAGCCGGGCTGAAGAATTCGGGCCGAGATCGAGTGGCAGAACTGACAGAAACGAGCACGGGATATGGATGCGGCAACGGCATTACTGAAAGATTCGTTCCGGCTGGTTTCGCCTCAGGCGGACCGGCTGGCGGCCAGATTCTATGAACGGCTGTTCGAGAACTGTCCCGCACTGCGTCCGTTGTTTGCGAACGGGGATCCCGCTGCACAGCAGAGGCAGCTGATCCAGGCCCTGACGGTGCTGGTCCGCTCGCTGGGCGAACCAAAAAAGCTGGCCAGATATCTCCGGCAGCTGGGCCAGCGTCTCACGGGCTATGGAGCCGAACCAGCCCAGTATCCGGCTGCGGCGGAAGCTCTGCTGCGGACTCTGGCTGAAGTGTCCGGGCCCGCCTGGACGGAGCAGCTGGAGCAGACATGGTCGCAGGCGCTGGACCTGGCTTTCGAGCTGATGCTCGCGGGGACGCTGAGCAGCCCGCTGCCGGAATCGAACGCGCAGCCCGCGCCGGCCCCAGAGATTAAGGCCCCTGCTGAACCGGACCCGGATTCCGTGGACGACCCTGTCGGCGAGGTACTGTCCGATCTGCTCCCCGCTGGTGCGGAGCGTTCCCGAAATCACCAGCCCGCCGGTACGCACACGCTGTCTTCCGGCGGCAGGCCGGGCGGCATGACGGACGACCTGGCGTCTTTCGAGAGCCCCGGTCGGCCTGCAGCCTCAGACACATACATCCCACAGCCCACGCAGAATCTGACGGAGAAGCCAATGACGGTCGAGACCCGAATTTCCAGCCAGGCCATGAGTCCCACTCAGGCAGACTCCTTCCGGTCCGCATTCTTCGGCATGGTCGATCAGTCTCCCACTATGCAGATGATGGTCGGCCTCTCCGGCCGCGTGGAATACCTCAACCAGAAGGGGCACGAGCTGCTCCGGTCGCTGTCAGACATTCTGGGCGTCGGACCGGAACAGGTTGTCGGTCAGCCGGTCAGTGTCCTGCATGACTGCATTCCCGACCTGAAAGCCGCCGCCGGGCAGCTGACAGGCAGCCGAGAAATTCGAGTTTCCCTGGGTAATGAAGTCATCGACATTCACCTCTCCCGGCTGCTCGATGAGCACCAGAAGCCGATCGGCACCATGGAGAGCTGGGACCTCGTCACGGCCCGAGTCGCCCTGGAGGCAGATGCCGCCCGCATGCAGTCGATGGTTGATCAGATGCCGACCAACGTCATTCTGGCCAATCGCAATCTGGAGATCGTGTATCTCAACCCGGCCTCCCGCAGGAACCTGGAATCCCTGCAGCAGTACCTGCCCATTCCCGTCAGCCAGATGACCGGCCACAGCATCGACATTTTCCACAGCCAGCCCGAAAAGCAGCGGAAAATGCTGATGGACCCGGCCAACCTTCCCCATCAGGCGAAAATTCAGGTCGGGCCGGAAACACTGGATCTGCTGGTCAGCGCGGTTCGCGATGCCGGCGGGAGGTACATCGGCCCCATGGTGACCTGGGAGGTGATCACGGAGAAACTGCGGGCCGAGGCGGAAATGGTCCGCGTGCAGAACATGATGGACAACATCCCCATCAATGTGCTGATGGCCAATCGCGACTTCGAGCTGGTCTACATGAACCCGGCCTCTCAGCAGACCCTGCGGAGCCTGCAGCATCTGCTGCCCAGCCCCGTCGACCAGCTGGTCGGCCAGAAGATCGACATCTTCCACAAACACCCCGAAGTGCAGCGCCGCCTGCTCAGCGATCCCGCTAACCTGCCGCACCGGGCCAAGATTTCGCTGGGCGACGAAACCCTCGATCTGCTCGTCTCGCCGATCAGGGACAGGGCAGGGGATTTCCTCGGCCCCATGGTGACCTGGTCCATCATTACTTCCCAGGTCCGGATGGCGGATAACTTCGAACGGGACGTGAAAGGCGTGGTCGATATCGTCACCAGCCTGGCCACGGAAATGCAGTCCGGATCGAAGCAGATGGCGGGCAATTCTGAAGAAACTGCCCGTCAGGCCCAGGTTGTCGCCGGCGCGAGCAATAAAGCGACGCAGAATGTAGAGACGGTCGCTTCCGCCGCGGAACAGCTGAGTGCCTCGATTGGTGAGATCTCACGACATGTGCAGTCCGCCTCCATCATGACTCAGCAGGCTGTACAGCAGGCTGAACAGACCAACGAGACAATCTGCGATCTCGGCCATAGCAGTGATGAAATCGGCAAGGTCATCAAGGTGATTACCTCGATCGCCCAGCAGACGAACCTGCTGGCCCTGAATGCCACCATTGAGGCAGCCCGTGCCGGAGAAGCTGGCAAAGGCTTCGCGGTGGTGGCCAACGAGGTCAAGGAACTGGCCCGCCAGACAGCCAGAGCAACCGAGGAAATCAGTCAGAAGATCGGTGCCATTCAGTCGGCAACCAGCGGGGCTGCCAGGGCGATTGGATCGATCGGATCGAGCATCAGCCGGATCAACGAAATTGCGACAACGATTGCCAGTGCCGTGGAAGAACAGACAGCCGCCACCAGCGAGATCTCCCGCAACGTGGCGGAAGCCGCACGGGGCACCGGGGAGGTGACTGCGAATATCGCGGGTGTTTCTCAGGCAGCCGATGAAGCAGGCCGCAGTGCGGGCGATATTCTCGCCGCCGCCAACGGGCTGGCTCAGGAATCGCTCAATCTCGATCGGGTGAGCACGGAATTCCTGGGACAGCTGCGACTGATGTAATCCGCCCGACTGCTCCCGCAGCCAATCTCCGCAGATGGAAAGAATCAGCCTGACTGAACGCCAGAAACGGTCTGGTTCCTGTTCGCACTACGAATGCCCGCAGCGGATACCGGGATCCTCCTCACCCGGCAATCTGAAGGAAGACCTCAGGCAATGAAAACTCTCCTGCTGGTGGATGATTCCCGGGCCGTGCGTCTGGCTGGCCGTCGTCTTGCGGAAGCCATTGGATTCGCGCCGCTCGAGGCGGAAGACGGTGCCGAGGCTCTGACCCTGCTGCGGGAGTCAGACGGGGTGGATGTCATCCTCCTTGACTGGAACATGCCCGTAATGGACGGGCTGACGTTCCTGCGGACGCTGCGGGCCGACGAGTCTCTCCCACAGCCGATTGTCGTCATGTGCACCACCGAGAACGACATGTCCCGGGTGATTGAAGCGATCTCCGCCGGTGCCAACGAATACATCATGAAGCCGTTCACGGAAGAAATTGTACGGGAAAAACTGGCACAGACGGGCGTTCTATGAAGACCGTCACCAGGGTACTGGTTGTCGATGATTCCGTGATCGTTCGGGGGCTGCTCACACGGGCCCTCGAATCGGATCCGTTCATCCGTGTCACCGGTACCGCCATGCACGGCGAAGCGGCGCTGGTCTGGCTGGAAAAGAACACAGCGGACGTCGTCATTCTGGACGTCGAAATGCCCGTGATGGATGGCCTGACGACACTGGAGATCCTGCGGAAGGAATTCCCCTCTGTGAGGGTCATCATGGCCAGCACCATGACTCAGACCGGAGCGGAAACCTCGGTCAAAGCGTTATCGCTGGGCGCGGCGAGTTGTATCGCCAAACCCGTGACTTCCAGCATGGCCGAGAGCATTCGCCAGCTTTCCACCGAACTGCTGCCCCAGGTTCGCGCCCTCGGCCCCGCGGATCCGTCCGACGAAACAGCCGCCGGGATCTTGCTCAGCCTCGCCCTGAACCGGGCGGGAGGAGAGGACGGAATGGTCGCCCCGGCACCGCTGAGACGACGAACCCGACCGCAGGTGCTGGTGATTGGTGCCAGCACGGGAGGACCGCAGGCTCTGACAGAGGTGCTGACCTCACTGCCACAGGACTTTCCGCTGCCCATCTTCGTGGTGCAGCACATGCCCGCGCAGTTCACCCGTATTCTGGCCAACCGGCTCGATTCCATGACCGGCCGCCCCTGCCGGGAAGCTGCCGACGGAATGCTCATTACGCCGGGAGAAACACTCATCGCACCGGGCGGGTATCACATGGAGACGGAATACCGCAGTCGCAGGCTGGTGACGGCGGTGCACTCGGGCCCGGCGGAACATTTCTGCCGGCCCTCGATCAATCCCCTGTTTCGCTCCGTCTCCCGGAATTACGGCAGTTCCGTCCTGGCGGTCATGCTCACCGGCATGGGGGACGACGGGATTGAAGGTGCTCACGAAGTCTTCGAAAACGGCGGAACCATCATTGCACAGGATAGACACACAAGTGTGGTCTGGGGCATGCCGGGAGCAGTCGTGCGGGCCGGCCTGGCACATTTCATTCTGCCCCTGAATCAGATCGCACCGGAAATCAAGAGGATCTGTGCTCTGGAGGCATGCACTCATGACGCCTGACGACTACAAATTCCTCTCCGAGCTGCTGCTGAAAACCTCCGGCCTGTGCCTGGGTGATAACCGGCAGTACCTCGTCGAGAAGCGGCTGGCGCCGCTGGCCCAGAGTTCGGGCTTCGACAGCCTGGACGACCTGATTCAGTCCCTGCGTTCCAATCCGGGAGCAGCAACTGTCCACGCAGTGGCCGAAGCGATGGCGACCAACGAAACACTGTTCTTTCGAGATGCCCAGCCTTTTGAGGATCTCCGCAACACGCTGCTTCCCCGGCTGCTGGAAGCCCGCCGGCACGTGAAGCAGCTGCGAATCTGGAGTGCGGCCGCTTCCACCGGACAGGAAGCCTACAGCATCGGCATGCTGCTGCGGCACCATTTTCCGGAGCTGGACAGCTGGCAGATTGAAATCGTCGGCACCGACATTTCCAGCAAGGCACTCGACCGGGCACGGCAGGCAGTTTACTCGCAGTTCGAGATTCAGCGGGGCCTGCCGGTGCAGATGCTGATCCGCTTCTTCGAACAGGTGCCCGATGGATGGAAGGTGAAGAGCGAAATCCGGGACATGGTTCGTTTTCGCGAACAGAACCTGCTGCAGGCATTCAACCGGCTGGGCCGCTTCGACATCATCTTCTGCCGCAACGTGCTGATCTATTTCGATCAGGAAACAAAGGTCAATATTTTCAGCCGTCTTGGCAACATGGTCGAGAGTGATGGCTATCTC
>JAGQPV010000214.1 GCA_020426545.1 Planctomycetaceae bacterium | reverse complement strand
GCTCGGCCAATATCGCCACCCGGTTGAGCGAATCGGCCCGGCAGTCCCCGTGGCAGCGGGCCGTGGTGTTTCCCGAAACGCGGGACCGGGCGGGCCGGGTGGCCTGGACGCACCTCACCTTCGAGCAACTGGACCGGGACAGCGACCGCTGTGCCCGCGGGCTGGTGGAACGGGGGCTGCAGCCGGGCCAGCGGTTCGTGCTGATGATGCGTCCGGGGCTGGATTTCATCCTGCTGACGTTCGCCCTGTTCAAGGCCGGGGCGGTGGTGGTGCTGATCGACCCCGGCATGGGCCGTTCGAATATCTTCCGCTGTCTGGAGGAAGTTGAGCCGCACGGCTTTGTGGGCATTCCGCTGGTGCAGCTGATCCGGGCGGCCCGCCGCCGGCTGTTCCCGCAGGCGAAGCTGAACATCACCGCGGGTCGGCCGAACGTGCCCGGCACCGTGCCGCTGGACGACGTGCTGGGCGGAGAGTGGACACCGTTCGAGACGGTGCAGTCGGCCCCCCGCGACCCGGCGGCCATCATCTTCACCAGTGGCAGCACCGGCCCGCCCAAGGGTGTGCTGTACGAGCACGGCATGTTCGCCGCGCAGGTCGATCTGCTCCGCGAGCACTATGCGATTGAACCGGGCGAGATCGATCTGCCCGGGTTCCCGCTGTTCGCGCTGTTCAACTCGGCCATGGGCGTGACAACCGTCATTCCCGATATGGACCCCACCCGCCCGGCACAGGTTGATCCCGAGAAGATCCTCGAAGCCATCACGGCCCATGGGGTGACGCAGGCCTTCGGTTCGCCCGCCATCTGGAACCGGGTGGGCCGCTACTGCGAAGAGCACGGCCTCACATTGCCGTCGCTGCGGCGGGTGCTTTCGGCGGGGGCCCCCGTGCCGCTGCATGTGATCGAACGGATGCGGAAGGCTCTGCCGCCGGGGGCCGATATCCACACGCCGTATGGAGCGACCGAATCGCTGCCGATTGCCTCGATCTCCGGGCGGGAAGTGCTGGAGGACACGGCGGCGAAGTCCCGCACGGGGGCCGGCACCTGTGTGGGCCAGCTGTTCCCGCAGGTGGAAGTGCGGATCATCCCCGTCAGCGACGGGCCGATTGCGGATATCTCCAAGTGTGAGTTCCTGCCGGCCGGTGAGATTGGCGAGATTCTGGTGCGGGCTCCTTCGACGACACGGGCCTATTATCGCCGGGAAGAACCCACCCGCCTGGCGAAGATTCCCGATGGCGACACGGTGTGGCACCGGATGGGCGATGTCGGCTGGCTGGACGACACCGGCCGGCTGTGGTTCTGCGGCCGGAAGGCACATATCGTCACCACGGCCGGGGGGCCGCTATATACGATTCGCTGTGAAGCGATTTTCAACGAGCACCCCCAGGTGTACCGCTCGGCCCTGGTGGGCCTGGGGCGGGCAGGCCGCCAGAAGCCGGTGATCGTTGTGGAACCGGAGGACGGGCACTTCCCCCGCTCAGCGGCCGACCGCAGCCGGTTCACCCGGGAACTGCGGGAGCTGGCCGCTGCGAATGAGAAGACGGCCATGATTGAGACGGTGCTGTTTCATCCGTCGCTGCCGGTCGATATCCGGCATAATGTGAAGATCTTCCGCGAGAAGCTGGTCCCGTGGGCGAAGAAGAGTAAGCAGCTGAAGGGCAGCGTGCGGTAGCGTGGAAGACCCGGATGGGCCGGCCGGCAGTGGCACCCTGCAGGTATTCGCCGGCAGTGGCGGAATGCGGAGACCCTCCCTCAATCCCTCCCTGAAAGGGAGGGAAGTTCCGCAACGGCTCTGCGGGGCGGAGGCAGGGTTACTCCACTGGTGATGTTCCGGGGAAATCGACCGGTCTGTGTGCCGAAACGGTATTGCCGGATTCTGATCAGGGGAGTGTCGAGCGGAGGTTGACGGCCAGGTGGGCAGAAGTATCTGATGCGGGTCGGCGGAACCGGCAGGCTGGACAAACCGCATGGGCAGTGCGGATTTGCAGCTGCGGTCGGTCGGGGAGCCGGTGGAATGCCCGTGGCGGTTGGCCGGTGCGACGGAACCGCAATTGTCCTGATTCGGGCCGGCGGCTAGACTTCCAGAGGGACGGCATGAATCGCGAGATGCCTGCCCCGGTCGGTTCTGCTGCTCACGGAACTGGTTGTTTGTTCTGTGGCTGAGTCTCAGCCGGGTCCTTCCGGCCCGTCTGCCGGCTGAACCACAATTTCTGTCTCCCGGGGCATGTCTTCCGGACCGGGCACAATCTGCCGCAGGCAATGTTGTGTCGCAGTGTCAGAAGGCAACCCATCAACCATGCCTGGACCGGGCACTGAGGTTTGGAATGTCCTGGAATCCGCGATTCGGGTGTGATGGTGAGTTCGTCAAACTGCTTTCCCGCCGCAGCGATATCGACCTCACCGTGGCGGCGCTGGAGATTGCTCGCGATGCCACACCCGATCTGGAATTCGGTCCGGTGCTGAACTGGATTGATGACCGGGCGGCCGAGATTCGCCGGGAAGCAGCAGCTGCCAGCGATGAACGCGAAATGCTGCAGGTGCTGGTCCGCTGTGTGGCCGTGGAATATGGGATTACCGGGGACCCTGCCGCGTGGGATCAGCCGGAGAGCAGCTACCTGCCTCAGGTGATTGAGACGGGCTGTGGCCTGCCGATTACGCTTTCGCTGCTGTACAGCGCGCTGGCGGGCCGGCTGGGAATTGAGCTGACCGGTGTGGCGGCACCGATGCATTTTCTGACGCGGTTTGAATCAGTCGAGGGACCGCTGTTTCTCGATGCCTGGCACGATGGCCGAATTCAGACGCAGGAACAGTGCGAAGCCTGGCTCAGTGAATGTTCCGGCCAGCCGGTGGGGCTGCTTCGTCCTCATCTGCAGCCCGCACATCCGCGGTGTATCATCATTCGGATGCTCAACAATCTGAAGGCCGTGCATGTGCAGCGGGAAGCATGGGACGCTGCCTGGATTGTGCAGCACCGGCTGACCGCGCTGCAGCCTTCCAGCTATGCGGAGCGAAGGGATCTGGCGCTGATCTCGCTGCGGGCGAACCGGCCCGGCCCGGCGATGGATCTGCTGCGGGACTGCCTCAAGACCTGCTCTTCCGCCGAAAAGCCTGTGCTGGAAGATCACCTGGCAGACGCCGCCCGCCAGGTAACCCGCTGGAACTGAGTACCCGGAACAATGTCCGGCTTCCAACGGCTGGCTGTCGCGGCTGTATTGGATCGACGGAAGACACTGCTGGACCAGCCAGTAGTTGCACCCGGCTCTTACCAGCCACCCGTGGCACCCGAGATTTCCGCAGCAACTTATCGTTGCCGGCGGGCCGCTCTTGTTTCAGCTGCCGGCTGTTCCCACGGGTTCCGCGGGCGGAGATGTTCCCTGAGCGGCTGAGAGTTTCTGTTCCTGCTCCAGCTCGTCAAATTCCAGGCCGATATCCGGCTGGCTGGCGGCACCGGTCAGCTGCTGGATATCGAAGAACACCATATTCAGGCAGGGCACAATCACCAGTGTCAGCCCGGTGGCGAACATCAGGCCGAAGGTGAGCGTAACAGCCATGGGGATCAGAAATTTCGCCTGGAAGCTGGTCTCAAACATCAGTGGAGTCAGCCCGGCGACCGTGGTGAGCGACGTCAGCAGAATGGCCCGCAGCCTCAGCTTCGACCCCTGCACGGTGGCTTCGTAATGATCCATCCCCTGGCGGATGCGGGTGTTGATGAAATCGACCAGCACCAGTGAGTCATTCACCAGAATGCCCGTCAGCGCCACCATGCCGATCCAGCTGAGGAACGTCATCGGGTTGCCGGTGACCCAGTGGCCGATGATGGCTCCCTGGATGCCGAACGGAATCGCCGACATCACCACAATCGGCTGGAAGTACGAACGGAACAGGCCGGCCAGCAGCATGTAGATCATCAGCAGCGCCACGGGAAAGGCGAGGGTCAGGCTGCCGAAGGCTTTCATGCGTTCTTCAAAACTGCCGAGGAATTCGAGGCGGACGCCCGGGTGTTCCTGCAGCATTCGCTGCTCAAAGGTGGAACGCACTTTGGCCAGAATGTCGGCGGTGTTGGCCTGGTCCTGATCGACTTCCCCGTAGACGGTCACCGCCCGCTCCTGCTGGCTTCGGTGAATGGTGGTGTAGCCCTCGGCTTCGGTGAGTTCGGCCACTTCGCCCAGCGGCACCCAGCCGCGCTGGCTGCTGGCAATTCCCGTGGGGATCCACATCGATTCCAGGTGGTACACGTTCGTGCGAAAATCTTCGGGGTACCGCACCATAATCCGCACGTCTTCGCGGTTGCGGGTCAGCCGACGGGATTCCCGGCCATACAGCGCACTGCGGACATGGTGGCCCAGCATGCCGACGGTAATTCCCGTGGGACGGGCCGACGGGCGCAGCCGCAGCTGCACTTCCCGCTTGCCTTCATCGTGATCGTCATCGAGATCGAACACGCCCTGATAGCCGGCCAGCTCCTGGCGGAGTTCATCCGCGACCACGACCAGCTCGTCGAAATCGCTGCCAGCCACCCGGATGTGAATATCCTTCCCGCCCGGGCCGCCGTTCATCGCTTCCCAGCTGACCGAGTTCACTCCGGCCAGGGTCAGTGAGAATTCCCGCAGGCTGGTCAGCAGTTCCGTGCTGGATCGCATGTCCCGTTCGTCCCGCCAGTCGGCTGCGTGCAGCTCGATAATGCACTGGCCCAGGTGCGACTGATTGTTCGAACCCGTCGCGCCGGCCCCCGCCACATCGTACTGCCGGGCGACGAATGTCTGCACGTTTTCGACTTCCGGCTGTGCCACGGCGAAATCGCTGATCTGCTGCATGCGGTCCCGCACGTTGTCGGACGTAGTGCCCACGGGCAGTTCCACCGCACAGATCAGGGTTTCGCTGTCCATCTTCTGGATGAACACGCTTTCCACAATGCCGCCGGCAAACAGGCCGAATGAGGCCAGCAGCAGGGCCGAAGCCACGGCTAATGTCACATATCGCCAGCTGATGGCCATCCGCAGAAAGCGTTCGTAAATGGTGGCCAGGGTTCCCTGAATGAAGCCTTCCTGAGCCGAACGGAATCGCAGCGCCGTCCGGCGGAGCCACGGCAGCCGCTGGTCGCTGCTCATTTCGGCGGCTTTTTTGTGTTCGGGCATGTGGGCCAGGTGAGCCGGCAGAATCAGCAGGGCTTCGACCAGAGAGACCGTCAGGGCCGACAGCACCACAATGGGCAGCTGGCCCATGAAGTCGCCGATCTGCCCGCGGATAAACAGCAGCGGGGCAAAGGCGGCAATGGTGGTGGCCACGGCAATGGTGACGGGCCACATGACTTCTTCCGCCCCTTTCACCGCGGCCTGCACCGGTGGCATGCCTTCTTCGATGTGCCGGTAGATGTTCTCCCCGATCACAATGGCATCGTCCACGATGATGCCCAGCACGATAATCAGCCCGAACATGCTGATCAGGTTGATGGTGCCTCCCAGGCACCACATCACCACGAAGGTGCCCAGAAACGAAACCGGCAGACCGACAGCCGCCCAGAAGGCCACCCGCCAGTTGAGGAACAGCATCAGCGAGATGACGACCAGAATCAGCCCGGACTTGCCGTTCGACAACAGCAGGTCGAGCCGGCCTTCCACAAACCGCGACAGATCGGTGTGCAGCGCGACCGAGAACCCGTGGTCGAACGGCTGCTGGCGACTCTGTTCGTAGCGTTTCATGGGGTCGGGCCGGCCAGTGAGTGCCCCCACCGTGCGGCCGAGGGCCCGGCTGGTCCAGGCCGAGACGAGCGAGAACGGCTTCCAGTACCACGGCTGGCTGTAGGCGGCCTGAATTCCCCAGGGATCAAACGGTTTGCCCTGCTTGCCGAGGACATAGGCCTTCACGATGGTGGAGATCTGAATCGCGTCCTGGCTGCTGGTCTTGTAGACGACGCAGTGCACGGCGGGGCGGCTGTTGAAATAACTTTCCAGGTCGGATTCGATGAAGTCGTCCCGCACGATGGCCACATCGCGGAGGAAGATTTTCCGGCCGTCGGTCTCGCTGCGCACGACAATATCTTCGAGGTCGCGGCCACGGGTTTCCTCGCCCAGAGTTCGCACGGAAACATTCGCCCGGTCGCCTTTGAGGTTTCCGCCCGAGACATCGAGGTTCGTCTGCCGGATGGCCTCCGCGATTTCATCGAAGGTGATGTTGTATTCCAGCAGCCGCTCCGGGCGGATCTCCACGCTGATTTCGTCATCCCGCATGCCGTTGATTTCGACTTCGCTCACGCCGGGCAGCAGCAGCAGATCATCCCGCAGGCGGCGGGCAGCCAGTTTCAGCGCACGTTCCGAGCCGTCGCCGAACAGGGCCACACTGATGACGGGCAGCTTGGGCTCCAGTTTGGTGACGGTCACCTGTTCCAGGTCGTCCGGCAGATCCTGAATCGAATCGACTTCGTTCCGCACCTCCTGCAGCACGACATCGACATCGTCCACCTCGTTCAGCAGCGTCAGCACGGTCATGCTGACGCCTTCCGAGACGGAGGAGTCCACCTTCTCGATGCCTTCCACATCGCGGACGGCTTCCTCGATGCGGATGGTGACGGCCTTCTCAATTTCCTGCGGCTGCACGCCGGGGTGCATCGCCACAATGGAGAGTTTGTCCGGCCGGGATTCGGGAAACATTTCCCGCACGAGAGTGAGCGCGAAGATGCTGCCGCCGACCAGCAGCACCAGCATCATCATGTTGACCAGCACATGATTTCGCACACTGAATGAAGGCAGAGACATACCAGGCCGTTCCCGTTGAGAAGTATCGCGGTGGCGGGGCAGCAGACTTCTTCTCACCTGCCGACTGAGAGTCTCAGCCACTTGCAGGAATCCCGCGCACGTCGGATTATAGGCAGCACGCGGGGACACCGGCAGCGCAGGGCAGTCCCGGCCCCCGCGGGAAGCCGGATTTTCCGCTTTCGGCGGCCGAACTTCCTCAACCTTCAGCAGGCGTTCTTCAGCAGTCAACCTTCAGCAGACAGATACCCATGGCGAAATGCGATGAAGGATACCAGTGCGACGTGTGCGGCGAGTATGTCCACCGCATGACAGACAGCGACCTGTACCTGAGGTTCATCATCGGGGAGGTGCCGGCAACGGCCCTGCTGTCGGCCGCGGAACGGCACATTCGCTGTAACCCGACACTGGCGCAGTTTATCCGCGATGAGGCATTCGAGCCGGTGCAGGTGGAGGGGCCGTTCTCCCGCGACGAGCTGGATCCGGTGGATGTCGCCCGCCGGGAAGAACTGGTGACCCGGGGCTGGAAGCGGCTGCAGGAAGTCCGCCAGCTGGGGATTTCGGTCAGTGAGTATCCTCTGCCGGAATTCTGCCGGCAGGACTGAACAGCCCGGGAAGACGCGCTCCCACTGGCTGCGGATTCCCGAATCAGACATGTCTTTCCCATTTCCCCAGACACAATTCTCAACTGCGGACGATGGTTCGCGGTATCAGGAACAGAGTATGAAGACGCTTGGCCTGCAGGTGGAGGAGGAACAGGGAGTCACCGTGCTGACGCCGCTGGATCAGGAACTGCGGATGGACAACGTGGACGCCATGCGGCCCCAGGTGGTGCAGCTGCTGGATGCCGGCCCGCCGGCCCGGCTGCTGTTCGATCTGCAGCACGTCCGGTTTCTGTCCAGCTCCGGCCTGGGGCTGATTGTGCAGATGGCCGTACGGGTGTCGCAGCATCACGGGAAATTTGCTGTCTGCGGAGCCGATCCCCAGATCGTGGAGCTGTTCACCGGTCCGCCGCTGATGATGCGGTCGTTCCCGCTGTACAACGACCGCAGCTCGGGTGTTGAGGTGCTGGCCATTCGCGACTGAACCGAGTGCTGTGGCATTCCTTGCACTGCCAGTGAACCGGGAGCACGGCCGATGTCTTCTTCTTCTTCTTCTTCTCCTTCCGCAGCCCCTTCCGCAACTGCCGCTTCCAGGCCGGGCCGGATGCTGACCGTGGCCGCGGCGCAGAGTGGCCCTGTCTCCCGGGATTCCAGCCGCAGCGAAGTGGTGGCCCGGAGAATTGACCAGCTGCGGGAGGCACACCGGCTGGGAGCCGAACTGGTCGTCTTTCCGGAATGTGCCCTGACGGCCTTCTTCCCGCACTGGATGGTCGACAGCGAAGAGGAGCTGGACAGCTGGTTTGAGACCGAGATGCCTGGCCCGGTCACCAGGCCGCTTTTCGAGGAAGCCCGCCGGCTGGGTGTGGGCTTTCATCTGGGTTATGCGGAGCGGGTTCCCGGCGAGGATGGAACGTCCAGGCGGTACAACAGCGCGATTCTGGTGGGGCAGAGCGGTGAGGTCATTGGCCGCTTCCGCAAGATTCACCTGCCCGGCTACCACGAGCCGCGACCGGCAGAGCCGTTTCAGAATCTTGAAAAGCGGTACTTCGATGTGGGGGACCTGGGGTTTCGCGCATGGCCGGCGTTCGGCGGGACGGTGGGCATGTGCATCTGCAACGACCGCCGCTGGCCCGAGACGTGGCGAGTCCTCGGCCTGCAGGGCACGGAGCTGGTCCTGGTGGGCTATAACACGCCGATGCAGATACCCGGCCAGCCGCAGATGGATCACCTCGTCAGCTTTCATAACCAGTTGTGCCTGCAGGCGGGCGCCTGGCAGAACGGGATGTGGATTGTGGCCGTGGCCAAAGCCGGAATCGAAGAAGGCGTGCCGCAGCTGGGCCAGTCGGCCATCATCGCCCCTTCCGGCGAAATTGCCTGCATGGCCACGACGACCGGCGA
>JAGQPV010000213.1 GCA_020426545.1 Planctomycetaceae bacterium | reverse complement strand
GCCGAAGGCGAGATCCCCTTTCTGACCGGCCGGCGGTTCCTGTGGCTGGACTGCTCGAACATCGGTTCCGAAGCCAGCCGGGCGTGCCTCGAAACCATTCTGGCCGTAGCCGCCGAGCTGCCCGAGGCCGTGCTGTGCCTTGACGGGCTGGCGGCCCTGCTGCGGCGTCCCTCGGGCGGAACCAACATCCCCCTGCTGCGGGCGGCCGCGGCCCGGCCGGGACTGCGGATCATCGGCATTCTCTCCCGGCACGAGTTCAGCGAGCTGATCGGTTCGGATGCCCGGCTGCTGGAGCTGTTCGCCCGGATCGAGACCGACGAACCCTCTGAAGAGACGGCCCTGGCCATCGCCCGTCAGGCGGTCGACGGACTGAGCCGCGAGTACCGGCTGAGCGTGAGCGACGAGGTGGTCCGCCGCGCGGTGGGGCTGACCGGCAGCTTCCTGCTCAACGAGCGGCACCCGGCCCGGGCCATCCGGGTGCTCCGCCGCTGCTGCGAAGAGGCCGACTACGAACGCACCCAGCTCGGCCGCGAGCGGACGGACGTCACGGCCGACGACGTGACCGGCGTGGTCTTTCGAAATTGATGCCTGAGTGTGGTTGCCCGGCTGGTTGCATCACTGCGGCTCACAAAGCGAAGATCTCTGCTCAACCTGCTCCATGCCCTGCAAGGCACGAAAAAACCCGCAAACCATTGCTGGCTGCGGGTTTCTGAATACCGGAGGCGGGACTCGAACCCGCACGCTCCTATCGGAACCCGGGATTTTAAGTCCCGTGCGTCTGCCAATTCCGCCACTCGGCCCTGCAGGGGGGTGATTCTGAGGGACCGCAACCGGCAAATCAACCCCGGTAGGCCCGCCGGCCGCCTGAAGCGTTCATCCGCCGGGCGACCCAGGCCGCCAGAGAATCTGTTGAAGCCTCCCGGCCGCTTCAACACGCGTGCTGCCGTGGCAGACAGTTCACCGCCAGCAGAGGTTCCCCGGATTCTTTCCCATGGTTGCGCGTGCGGCCAGCCAACCGGCTCGCTCACGCGAACATCTGCGGGAACACCGTCATCGAACGGAACTGAGGCAAATCCACTTCCTGCTCGATCGCCGTGCGGGGCAGATCATGCGGATCGTGCCGGCCGGGCCGCTGCCAGCCGCCGTAATAACTGAAGGCCCAGCGGAAACCGTGCCGCTGCAGGCAGGCCCGGGTCACCTCATCAAAGGCGGTGGGGCCGCCCACGGGGTAGCTGAAGGCGTCGGTGGCTGCCTCGGTGCCGAGTTCGGCATCCAGCCGGGACCGGCAGAGTTCGATTTCCCGATCCTGTTCCTCCGGGGCCAGCCGGGCCAGGACCGGGTGTGAATGCGTGTGCCCGCCGATGAACATCCCGGAATCTCGCATCTCGCGGATCATGTCCCACGTCATCCACAGCTCACTGGCAGCGGAGGCGGGGCAGCGGCCGGTTCCCGCGGCATGCGCCACTGCCTGGACAAAGGCCCCGGCGCGGTGACCCGGAACCGATTTATATCGGCGGAGAACCGTGCGGGTGGCCACGGTGCAATCAGGGTCGGCCACGGGATCGATCTGAAACACTCCGCCAAATTCATCGGGCAGAAGCAGTTCCGTCCGCCTGGTCGAGCGGATCATCCAGCAGATCTCGTCCCACCAGGGGACTGAGGGGCTGTCGATGAAACCCGTACTGATGAAGAACGTGGCTGGTACGCCCGCATCCCGCAGAATCGGGAAGGCGGCCGTGTAGTTGTCGCGGTATCCGTCATCGAAGCTCAGCATGACCGCCTGACGAATTTCACCGGACAGGACGGTTTCGATCTGGTCGGGGCCGATCAGCTGAAACCGACTGGCCAGCCAGCGGACCTGACGGGAAAAGTCGCGGGCGGTAGCACTCCACAGGGCGTGGTCGAACAGTTCCCCGACCGAGCTGCCAATCCGATGGTAATTGAGCACCAGCAACCCGCGCCAGCTGCCGGAACGGGACAGCAGCCGATTCAGCCCGGAATGATCCAGGGCTCTGGAAAGCAGTTCCCGTTTGCTCAGGCCGACCCGCATGCTGGACATCCTGTTCTCGGCGCAACCGGCCTCAGGCGGTGGCAGGCGGAGATCGCTCGATGTCCGACGAACGTGCCAGCCCGGCTGGTTCCAACAGAACGCTACGTTCCAGCGGGAGCACGAGCAGGGAAACACAGCGGCGCGTAAAGAAACCGGCGGGAGGAATCTTCCTGCCCGCCGGTCTGAATCAGGTATGCCGGTTGTCAGGGTGCCGGCATGCGGTATGCCGGGTGCAGAATTCCTACTTGCCGTTGCCGCTGGCCGCACGCGCTTTGAGGAGTTCGTGCAGCACCTTCGGAGGCGACATGGGCAGTGAGGTCATGCGAATGCCGGTGGCCGCATGAATGGCATTGGCCAGGGCTGCCGGCGGCGGAACAATCGGCACTTCACCCACACCGCGCACTCCGTACGGATGGCCCGGGTTGGGCACTTCGACAATCAGGGCGTCGATCATCGGCAGGTCGTAGCAGGTGGGCATGCGGTAATCGAGCAGGCTCGCATTCCGCATCCGGCCTTCTTTGTCGTAGAAGTACTCTTCGTTGATCGCCCAGCCGATTCCCTGGACGGTACCGCCCTGAATCTGACCTTCGACATAGGCCGGGTGAATGGCCGTTCCCACATCCTGCGCTGCCGTGTACCGCAGAATGGTCACCTTGCCCGTTTCGGGGTCGACTTCCACATCCACGCAGTGCGTGGCAAAGGCGCCACCCGGTTCGTTGTGGTCGGAAACACCACGTCCGATGACCGGGTCGCCGCTGCTCTGGACCTTCTGTGCCAGTTCCTTGAACGAGAAAGACTTCCCTTCCGGGCCGGAAATGGTGCCGGCGGCGAAGGTGACGTCTTTCGAGTCGCAGTCCCAGATGGAAGCGGCCCGTTCGCACATCTGTCGCTGAATGTCCAGGCCCGCCTCGTAGGCCGCCCAGCCGGTGGCATAAGTCACGCGGCTGCCGCCGGTCACATCCGTGTAGCCGATGCTGTCGGTATCGACCACGGCCGGAGTGATGTCCTCCGCACCGATGCCCAGCGTCTCGGCCAGCATCATGGAAATACTGGCCCGCGAACCACCAATGTCGGTTGAGCCTTCCAGCATGGAGACCCGGCCATCGGCATTGACGGAGGCGGTGACGGCCGACTTCAGACCGGCATTGAACCAGTAGCCCGAAGCCACACCGCGGCCACGCCACTTGCCATCGAGCGTCGACTGCCAGTGCTCGCTGTCGCGAATGGCTTTCACGGTTTCCAGCATGCCGATCCGCGCGAAGACCGGACCATCAACCCGACGGGTGCCTTCGCGGGCACCGTTCTTCAGGCGGAACTCCAGCGGATCGAGTTTGAGCTGCTCGCAGATCTCATCGATCACGGTTTCAGTGGCCATCGCCACCTGCGTGGCACCGGGAGCCCGGTAGGCCTTGGTGGCCGGCCGGTTCAGCACCACGTCAAAGCCCTGCACGCGGCCATTGGGCACATCGTAGCAGGCGAAAACACACATGCAGCCGGCAGGCACCGGAGAACCGGGGAAGGCCCCCGCTTCAAAGGCGATCCACGCATCGCCGGCGACAATCGTGCCGTCGGACTTCACGCCCAGTTTGACCCGCACGCAACTGCCGGGAGTGGGGCCGGTCGCTTCCAGGACGGCGGCCCGGTCCATAATCATCTTGACCGGACGGCCGGTCATCTTCGACATGATGGCCGCTGCCGGTGCCATGTAGACGGGGATTTTGCCGCCGAATCCGCCGCCGATTTCCATCGGAATTACCCGCACGCGGGAGACGGGAACCTGCAGCAGACCGGCCAGCTGCTCGCGAACGACGAACGAACCCTGCGTGCTGATCCAGCAGGTAATCTGGCCGTCGGCGTTCCAGTGCACGGTGGCGTTGTGCGGCTCAATATAGCCCTGGTGCACGGTCGCCGTGCGAATTTCCCGCTCGATCACCAGATCCGCCTCGGCGAATCCCTGTTCGAGGTTGCCCTTCTCGTGCAGGAACACCTTGGCGATGTTGGTCGGCTTGTCGGCTGCGTCGTCGGAAGAAACGAAACCTTCCGTCCGCAGGTCGTCGTGCAGAATCGGCGCGCCGTCCTGCATCGCTTCGACCACATCCATCACGGGTGTGAGGACTTCGTACTTCACTTCAATCAGCCGCAGTGCCTCATCGGCAATGTGCACGTTGTCGGCCGCGACCGCCGCCACGGCGTGGCCGCGGTACAGCACCTTGTCGTGTGCCAGCACATTTCGCGAGAGATCCCGCAGATCGAACATGCCTTCGCCGAGGTCAGCCACTTTGCTGGCCACATCCGGCAGATCAGCGTGGGTCACCACGGCGCGAACTCCGGGGAGCTTCTTCGCCGCCGAAGTATCAATCGACAGAATTTTTGCATGGGCATGCGGGCTGCGCAGCACGGCACCGTGCAGCATGCCGGTCAGGGCGATATCGGCCCCGTACCGGGCCCGCCCGGTCACTTTGTCCACGCCATCGTGGCGGATGGGCCGGGTGCCAATCACCTTGTAATCGCGAGCGCCTGCGTCTGCCGTGGCTGACTGTGGTTTATCGACTGTTGCCATCAGACCTGCACCTCCTGCTGGGCTGTCGCCGCCTGCTGCACGGCACGCACGATTTTATCGTACCCGGTGCAGCGGCAGAGATTGCCTGCCAGATAGAACCGGATCTCGCGTTCGGTCGGGTTGGGTTTCTGCTCCAGCAGGGCTTTGGCCTGCATGATGAAGCCAGGCGTGCAGATACCACACTGCAGGGCGGCCTGCTCGAGGAAGGCGGTCTGCAGCGGGTGGAGACCACCAGCCGGAGCCACACCCTCAATCGTTTCAATCTCGGCGCCTTCGACTTCCACTGCCAGCACGAGGCAGCTGTCGATGGGCCGACCATTCAGCAGGACCGTGCACGCTCCGCAGTTTCCGTTGGAGCAGCCCTCTTTCGTGCCCGTCATGTCGAGCACATCCCGCAGAACTTCCAGCAGGGTCTGCCGGGGTTCGCAGAGAAACTCCTCCTGCTGCCCGTTGATCGTCGTCGAAACAACCTGCTTTTTCGCCATGAAGGGTTTCCGCTGACAGAGGATGATTCTCTGATTGTAATCAGTAAATGAATAAATCGTGAAACGGCTTCCGCCGGACTGCTCCCGGAACTGCTTGTCCGGAGCGTTCGTGGCCTGCGGAAATTACGGATGCAGACTGCCCGGTTCGCCGGACCGGGCCCGCTCGATGGCCCGCTGCAGCACCCGTTCCGTCAGTACGCCGGTCACATGCTGGCGGAACTCGACGGTTCCCCGCATGTCGTCGATCGGTGTGGCAATGGCGCGGGCTGCGGCTGCGGCTGCGGCCAGAGTTTCGTCGTTCACCGGACGCCCTGCCAGCAGACTGCTGGCTTCTTCCGCGAACAGGGGCTTTGCCGCCACGGCGCCGAGGCTGATGCGACCGGAAACGAAATTCTCGCCGGATTCATCGAGCACGACCGACACGCCCACACCCACCACGGCGATATCCATTTCATTCCGGGGAATGAACCGCCGGTAATGCGAACCACTGTGAGCCGGCCGGGGCGGGAACCGCAGTTCGACCAGCAGTTCGCCAGGTTTCAGCACATTGGTTGAAGGGCCGGTGCAGAATTCCGCCACCGGAACTTCCCGCTGGCCATCCGGGCCCATGATCACACAGACGGCCTCCAGAGCAATGAGCGACGGAATCGAATCGGCCGCGGGACCGGAGTTGCACAGGTTTCCACCCACGCTGGCCCGGTTCTGAATCTGGACGCCACCGATGATGCTGCAGCTGTCGCCCAGCGCGGTGTACTGCCGGGAGATGTCCTCGTTGCTGGTGATTTTCCAGCAGGGAACCGCCGCGCCGAGGCGGAACCCGTCGGCCCCGATTTCCAGCACGTTCAGTTCGGGAATCCGTTTGATATCGACGATCAGATCGGGCTCGTGCCGCCGCATCCGCACCTGATCGATCAGATCCGTTCCGCCGGCCAGCGGGCGACCGGAACCGTTGGCCTGACTGAGCAGCTGAACGGCCTGCTGGACCGATTCCGGAGCTGCGTAATCGAAGTCGCGCATTGTGGGTTGTCTCTCGCCTGGTGCCCTCTAACAGGGCTGCATTGCGGGGGTCTTTGTCACACAGCACCGCACGGGATCCCGCGGGACCGCGTGCCATCGGTCAGTCGACACAACCCGGAATGCGGGCTGGGAAGCTGGGGGGTTTGTTCTGTTTCAGTTGAGTTCTGGCAGCTGCTGTCCCGGGAGAACCGCAGGCACATATTACCACAGGTTACCGAACCAGACGTGGCAGGCAAGCCTGCCTGAGTCCGAAGTTCCACCGTCTGGCGGCATGGGAGGTATTGCCCAGGGCTGGCAGGTGGTGAATTCCGCCGGTATCTTCCGCCGGGCCGCCTCACACCCGCCGCAACCTGTTTGAGTAGCACTGGCCTGCTGTTTACAATGCAGAGACGGAATTGCTACGGCAAGACCACAAGAATTATCCATGCAGTGAATCAGCGAAACCGGCCCTGTTCCCGCCGGCCCGTTGTGCCCCTGTTCCCCGTCGACCCACCACGACCCGGCGACAGCAGGAATCTCGATGCGAATCCGTCCAGAATCCGGGCCGCCGCCGTGGCTCAACCGGCGGGATCAGTATCGTATGCTGATGATGCTGGGCGTGCTGATGTTTGTGGTGGTGGCCATTCGTGTCGCTTCGCAGGAAGCCACCTGGCACTGGATGTTCCCCGAGGAGCGGACCGCCACCAGTTCCCCGGCCGCCCAGCCGTCCGGCGACGAGCGCGAACCGGATTTCCGGGTACGGCTGGAATCGGAACTGGCACCCGATGAATTCGTCTCTCCCCCGGCCGCCGTCAGGCCCCAGGCTGCTTCCCGCGAGGAAGCGCTGAGCCGGGTCACCCCGCCTGAACAGAAGCCGAACGGCCAGTCGCATCCCGCGGATACTCTGCGGGTCGATCCGCAGCTGCTGGCCAGCGTGGAAGACAACCGTCTCGGAGTCCGCCGGGAGGAAGCTCCCGCCTTTCATGCCGTGCTGAGTCAGGCCGCGAACACTCCGCCGGAACAGCTGGAACAGGCCACCACCGAGACGACCGGTTTCCGTGTGCTGATGGTCGATGCCGCCTATTACCGGGGACGGCCCGTCGCGATTGCCGGTATGCTCCGCAGGCTGCTGCCATTCCAGGCCGGTCAGAACGAATTCGACCTGAGTCAGCTGTACGAAGCCTGGATCACACCGGTCGATTCTCCCACGAGGCTGGTGCGGGTGGTGTTCACCAGACAGAACGAACAGCTGCCCACCGGAGAAGACCTGGAATTCCCGGTGCGGGCGGCGGGGTACTTTTTCAAACTGGAAGGCTACGCAGCCCGGGGAGGAATGACGACCGCTCCGCTGATTCTGGCCCCCACGCTGGAAGCCTTTCCCGGTCTGGGTCGCATCACGGGTGCTGGTGGACCACCCCCGGTCGATACCAGTCTGGTCAACTGGCTGGTCGCCATGATGGTGCTCATCGCCGGTTCGCTGGGGATGATGGTCTGGCGGTTCCGCTCGGGCGATCGCCAGTTCCGCAGGACCGTGTACCAGCGGGTGCTGGACGCTCCCGAGGGAGCCATCGACGCGCTGGCCGGCGTGGAAACACAGACCGCGACGGAGTTCTTCCAGCAGTTCGGTGATCAGTCCGAAGAGAGCGAAAGCTGACGCGGTCGCGTTCTGTCTACGCGGGCTGCTGCAGGAACCACCGTCCGGCTCCGACACGTGCTGCTCAGCAGCTGCGAAGGCTGAGGACCAGTTCCTTAAATCGCGCTCCCCGTTCAGCGAAATCTCGGAACCAGTCGTAACTGGCACAGCCTGGCGATAACAGCACCGTCCCCCCGGGCACGGCCTGGCTGACTGCCCAGTGAAACGCTTCGTCGAAGGTGCGGGCCTGCCTGAGCTGTATTCCGGCGGAGGGATCGAGGCGGGCGGTGATCATTTCCTGCAGCAGTTCGGCAGTCTGGCCCATCAGCCCCACGGCCTGCAGCTGGCCCGACATCGCTTTGCGGGCGATGCACTCGGCCAGCGGCGACAGATCAATCTGCTTGTCGTAACCGCCGGCCAGCAGCACCAGCGGCCCGTCCAGCGCAGCCAGTGCCACCTGGACAGACTCCGGCGTGGTGGCCAGGGAATCGTTGATGAACCGGACATTTCCCGCTGCACCCACCGGTTCCAGTCGGTGCGGCAACCCGCCGAACTTTTCGAGGCCGCTTTGCACATCTTCCCAGCCGGCGCCGGCCTGAACCGCCGCGCAGGCTGCCGCCATGGCATTTGCCAGATTATGCCGTCCCGGCTGACGCACCCAGCTGCCCAGGGGGAATGTGTCTTCGCAGCCATTCAGCCGGCAGAGAATTTCCGGCCCGTCGCCGGTCAGCCACAGGCCTTCGCGTTCGACCGCTGCACGGTCGGCCGGTTCGCCCGCAGTCGGCAGGCAGCCGAATTCCAGCCGCCGGCCCCAGCAGCTCCACGCGGCCACGTCCTGGTCGTCGGCATTGAGCACAGCGGTATCGAGTGGCGTCTGCCAGCGGAGGATGGTCTGTTTGGCGGAACGATAATCGGCCAGGCTGCTGTGCCAGTCGAGATGATTTGGCGCAAAGCCCGTCACCACAGCAATTCCAGGACTGGAAGGCAGGCGATTCAGGTCGTGGAGCTGGAAACTGCTCAGTTCCAGCACGGTCCAGTCGTCTGCTCCGA
>JAGQPV010000212.1 GCA_020426545.1 Planctomycetaceae bacterium | reverse complement strand
GCCCCCGGTGCCCCGGCCGATCTGGTGGCTGCCGTGACCTCAGCCTTCGGCCCTGTCGAAATTCTGGTGAATAACGCGGGCATCGGCAGCAGTTCGTCTCCCCGGCCGGTGGTCGATTTCGACGACGACTTCTGGGAGCAGACAATAAGGCTGAATCTCACCGCTCCCTACCATCTGTGCCGCGCCGTCCTGCCGGGCATGATCGAGCGGAAATGGGGCCGCATCATCACCACGGCTTCCATCAACAGCCGCGTCGCCTCATTCCACGGGGCCGCCTATTCCGCCAGCAAGCACGGCGTGCTGGGGCTGATGCGAACCATCGCCGCCGAAGTCGCGGGTGACGGAATCACCGTGAACTGCGTCTGCCCCGGCCCGGTGAAAACGCTGATGAACGACAAACGCATCGCCTACGATGCCGAGCGTCTGGGACGGGATCTGGAGGCCCATGAAAAGTCGCTCACGCCCATTGGCGGGCGGCTCGCTCCGGAAGACATCTCGCCGATGATGGTCTACTTCGCCAGCGACCAGGCCCGCATGGTGACCGGTCAGGCCTACAACATCGATGGCGGACTCGTGATGTCGTAACGTGCCGCGAACGAGTTCTGCTTCCGCAGCCCACAGTCGCGTCAGGTTCCGTCGATATGTTTCCGAATGACCCCGCATGTTGAGAAAAGGCAGCATGCGGGCGGCCCGGTCGCCGCCCGAATGACGGTTTTTCGGCATCAGTCCAGCCTGTTCTCCGGGTTCCCCCTCAGCGGCATGCCGCTTGCACATCAAAAGCTCCTGCGATGTGACACGGCAGCAGCTCTCCTGCACCACCGGGGCTTCCCATGACCAGCATTTCCGAACTGACCAGTGAAGCCGCCATCGAGCGGCACCGCGAATCCTGGCAGGAGCTGTGGGAAGAAACGCCGGGGGCTTCGTTCGCGCAGCACATCGACTGGTATCTCGCGTGGTGCCGGGAGAACAGTCACCGGGTGCGTCCGCGGGTGCTGCTGGCCGGTATGGCCGGAAAATCGGTCGGTCTGCTGCCGCTCGTCGAACGGCGGGACGATTCAACCCGCGGTCAGGTCCGGCTGGAGTTCGCTTCGGTCGGGTGGTCGGCCTTCTGCGGGCCGCTGGGCCGGAACCCGGCAGCCACCTGGCTGCTGGCGATGCGGTGGCTGCAGAATCAGCCCTGGCACCTCGATCAGATCGTACTGCACAACCTCGACCGCAACGGCACGGACCATGGCCGTGCCATGAATGCCATGCGGGTCTGCGGCATGAAGGCACAGCAGCCGCCAGGCGGAAAAGTCCCGCTGATCGAAACTTCCGGATCTCAGGCGGCTTTCGATGCGACCCGCCCCGCCGAAATGCAGAACGACCTCGCCGCTGCGGAACGCACGCTGGCCCGCAGTGGACGCGTGCAGTTTGTTCGCTTCCGGTCCGACGGCCAGGCGGGCACGCAGCCTGGTACCGGCCGAACGCTGCTGGAACACTGCCACCGGCTCCGCCGTCTGTCGTCCGGAGGAATCGTCGGCCCGATGAACAGCACACCGCTGGCTTCCGGGAGACGGCTGACAGACGGCTTTCTCGAGGAAACTCACCGGGTGGCCGTGGCAGCCGGAGCAGCCGACATCTGCCTGCTGCATCTCTCGGGCGATCCCGTCGCCGCCGTGTATTCTCATCACGTGGCGGGCCGGCTGGAGGGAGTCTATTGCGGCATGCATCCCGAAGCGCCCCCCGAAGCCATGCTGGTCCTGTTCGACCGCCTGGTGCGGGACAGCTTCTGCCGGGGCGACCAGTCTCTGGTTCCACCCGCCGGGCTGATTGTTCCGTGGCAGGGCTGGCAGACCCGCACACTCACCCGCAGCTGTGTCTCGCACCAGGCTTCCGGCCTGTTGAAAACGGGATTCAACCGCCTCGTCCGCATGTTCCACCGCCCGGCGAAAGCAGCCGTCTCCCGCCCGTCTCTGCCACATACCGCAGGGCCGATCACCGGCCTCACTGCATCTCAGCCGGCAGGTGAACCCTGCGACCTGCGGGACACCACCCCGGAATCCGTCGCCTGCCTGACTGCCCCCCGGGTCGATGTCGCAGCGGGAACAGCCCCGGAGCAGCCAGTCGCGCTGGCACCGGGACAGCCGACCGCCCGGCCACATCTTCGCATTGCCCGCTTTCCCGAGTGACACTCCTCTGCGGAATGACTCAGTCCTTCGGAATCCCGGTCACCTGCCTGTCCTCGCCTGACGTTCGAGGCACGGCACGTTAGAATCGCCTTCTGTCGGCCCATTCCCTCAAGCGGGACTCGCGGGCCAGCGGCTGCCAGCAGCCGTTCCTCAGGCAGGCAGCCGAATTCCGCCCGGAAACAGAACGTCATGCAGGCACTGGTCACCGGAGGAGGCGGATTTCTGGGCCTGTATCTTGTCGAACAGCTGGTGGCCCGTGGAGACACCGTGCGCGTGCTGTGCCGTGGCGATTATCCCCGGCTGGCGGAACTCGGCGTCGACGTCCGGCGGGGCGACATCCGTGATGCGGCCGCCGTGCAGCAGGCCTGCCAGGGCTGCGATGTCGTGTTCCATACCGCGGCCGTGCCTGGCGTGTGGGGCTCGTGGCAGAAGTTCCACTCCATCAATACCGTGGGAACGCAGCACGTCATCGCTGCCTGCCGTCAGGCGGATATTCCCCGTCTGGTCTACACCAGTTCGCCCAGCGTCGTGTTCGATGGCTCCAGCCACCTGAACGCCGATGAATCCCTGCCCTACCCCGACAGCTGGCTGTGCCATTACCCGCACAGCAAGGCCCTGGCCGAACAGACGGTGCTGGCCGCCGCCGACAGCCGGCTGGGAACTGTTTCGCTGCGTCCGCATCTCATCTGGGGACCGCGTGACAACCATCTGATTCCCCGGCTGATTCGCCGTGCCCGTTCCGGCCGCCTGAGACAGGTAGGCGACGGAACCAACATGATCTCGGTCTCCTATGTGGAAAACGCCGCGGCGGCCCATCTGATGGCCGCCGACGTGCTGGCTCCCGGGTGTTCGCTCAGCGGGAAAGCCTGCTTCATCAACGAGCCCGAACCCGTCCCGCTGTGGGGCTGGGTGAACACGCTGCTGGGCCGGGCCGGGCTGCCGCCGGTCACTCGTTCCATCTCGACAGCCACGGCCCGCCGCATCGGTGTGGTGCTCGAAACCGCCTACACGTTCCTGCGGCTGCCGGGCGAACCGCCAATGACCCGCTTCCTGGCCGAGCAGCTCAGTTGCTCTCACACGTATTCCATCGCCCGGGCGGAACAGGAATTCGGCTACCGGCCGCTGGTCAGTACCGAAGAAGGCCTGAACCGGCTGGAACCCGAACTGCGGGCACTGGCGGAAACTTAGTTTCCCGCCTGAACCGGCTCACAGGAATTCACCGCGCAGCATGAAGGAGGACCACCGATGAAAATGGTGCTGTACCCGGCCGTGGAAGAACCACGCCTGTCTCACATTCAGCGGGCCGCCGGCGAAATGAAAGTCGTCAACGCCGCCTCGCCGGAAGAAGCTCTGCAGGAAATGCCGACGGCCGACGCCTTCTTCGGCCGCATCTCACCCGAACTGCTGGCCCGTGCCGGACAGCTGCGGTGGGTGCAGTCTCCCACAGCCAGCCTCGAGCATTACGTGTTCGAAGAACTCGTGGCTCACCCCTGCCAGCTGAGTAACATGCGGGGCCTGTTCTCCGATGTGATTGCCGACCATGTGATGGGCTACGTGCTGTGCGCCGCCCGCAACCTGCACCTCTATCTGCGTCAGCAGATCAATCATCACTGGGAGCCGATTGGCGGCGAAGCCAGCCGCAGCGGGTTCACCATGGGGCCGTCCGAAGTCAGCCCGATGGACAGCGCGCACCGGCATCTGTCCGACTGCAGCATGGGTGTTGTGGGCGTGGGATATATCGGTCGGGAAATCGGCCGCCGGGCCGCGGCCTTCGGCATGCAGGTGACCGGTGTGGATGCCGAACCCCGCGCGAATGTGGAAGGGTTTCAGTCCATCGGGCCAGTCAGCGAGCTGCCTGAACTGCTCGCGAACAGCGATTTCGTCGTGATCGCCGCGCCGCACACTCCGGAAACCTTTCATCTGTTCGGGCCGGAGCAGTTCCGGCAGATGAAAAACTCCGCCTGGCTGATCAACATTGGCCGGGGAGTGATTGTCGACCTGGCGGCAGTTACCGCAGCCCTGCAGAACGGCGAAATCGGCGGGGCGGCCCTCGATGTGTTTGAGCAGGAACCGCTCCCGGTCGATCATCCCCTGTGGGACATGCCGAACGTGATCCTCACCCCGCACGTGGCAGCGGCTTCACCAAGAATTGCCGAACGGCACCTGGAAACGCTGCTGGAGAACATCCGCCTGTTCGTGGCCGGCAAACCCCCGGCGACACTGGTCGATAAACGGAAGTGGTATTGAGCCGGACCTGTCCCATTCCCTTCTCTCGCGTCACTCCCTTTCGCGGGTGCCACGGTTGGCTGGCCCACCCGTGTCTTCTACTCCCGAAAAAAGAAGAGACCTGCCCGGTTCCAGGCCAGCAAGAATACCCCGGCATACAAAACCCGCAGGGGCATCAGCCGCGGCCGAGGTACTGCTGATCCCGTGGCATGACGATGGCCTCCAGGAAATTCACATCCGGAGGAACGGCCACCATGGCAAGGGCGGCCCGGGCGATGGTTTCCATTTCCATCATCGGTTCGTCATCGGATTTCTTCTCGGAATCCATCCGCCGCTCGACCAGCACATTCCCCGGGTGCAGGCAGCTGCACACGATGCCGAACGGCCGGCCATCGATCGCGGTGGCCTGCGTCAGCCCCCATACGCCAAACTTGGCGGCTGAGTAGGGAGAACTGTTTTCGCGGGGCCGCTGAGCGGAAATCGAACCGATGTTCAGAATCCGTCCTCCGCCCTGCTCTTTCATGATGCGAAAAGCCCGCCGCGAGCAGAGAAACGTTCCGGTCAGGCAGGCGCCAATCACGTTATTCCAGCCAGCCAGCGAGACCTCGTCCACCCGTCCACCGTCGAAGGCTCCGGCGTTATTCACCAGGATATCGACGCGGCCATACTCCTGCTGTGCCGCATCGAACAGGCCTTCCACCGCAGCTTCGTCGGCCACATCGGTCGGTACGGCCAGGACGTCGGCCCCCGTGGCACGCAGTTCGTCGGCGGTGGAGTTCAGCTTCTGCTCATTCCGCGCCGCCAGCACCAGCCGGGCCCCCTCAGCGGCGAACTGCGCGGCAATCGCTTTGCCGATTCCCTGGTTACCGCCGGTGATTACCACCACTTTCCCGTCGAGCTGTCCCATCAATGCTGCTTTCTTAAGACGAAATAATCGCGGAGCCGACCGACTTCAACCGTGACCGGAACCACACTGCCAGCCAGCTGCCAGTGCCGGCCGAAGCTAAATCAGCCACAGCCAGTCGGAGAACAGAAACTGCAGCCGCTCGGCAATCAGAGCGATACGTCCCATCACCGTGTAACCGAAGCCGGCCCCGAAGGTAATCATCAGGAACCAGATTCCCAGGCGGGAGGCCACACCAGCCGCCCCCCGGTGTTCCACCGAGAAGAAAAAGTACACCAGGCACGACAGCACACCCACAGTGACGGTGATATTCTTCAGAGATTCCTGCCAGTTCAAACCGCCATCGGTCATGACAATCAGGGGGACGATGGAACTTTCAATCTGCAGCAGAAAGTCCGATTTGAAATACGACACCAGCCGGATGCCAGCCGTTGCCCCGATAAAAAAGGCGAGAGGCCAGCGGGAAATCCAGCCTCCCACCGGGGACAGCCGCATCAGCATCATCACGCTGAGTACCAGCGGAACGATATAAACCAGGCTGCCCTCACCCTCCTGGCCAGGCAGGAAGCTGGCCCGCATCAGTTCGGGAAACAGCTTGCCGAACAGATTCTGGACAATGCCCGTCCAGAAACCGACCACCATGGCATAACCGGCGGAGGCCCCCACAAAGACGGATTCCGCCAGCTTGTAAAACGGGTTATCTCCCCACAGAAACGAGAGAATACATAATGTCAGCAGGGCAGCCAGCCACACACCCACCGTTCGGGGGATGCTGACCTCGATGTCCTCCTCGCCCGCGCTGGAGCGCAGTGCCGGCTCGTACCGGACCCAGCCGGCAGGTGCTGCCGCGGGAGCTTCCCCCTCAGCTGGTGGAGCCGCCTGCGGTTGAACTTCCACCCGCTGGACATAAACCCGCCCGTTGCCTACGGACTGCACACGAACGAGCAGATAAGCCGCGCCGGCAATCAGCAGCATGCCCCAGATGACAGTGGCACGGTTCATCGCGTCACTCCTCGTCTGCGGCCGGCAAAGTAAACGATATTGCCGGCTATGATCAGCACGATCATCAGCAGATGGGCCACCAGCTGCGGTCCCATTCGCTTCAGCCCTTCCTGGGCCTGGATGTTCTCTGCCAGCACGGGATACCCGCCAATCAGCAGCTGCTCGTATTCCGCTGCGGCCTTAATGGCGCCCAGCACCCCGACCAGCTGCTGCGGGATATAGGGATACAGGGCAGGCGCCCCCACCCCCGTCGTGCCGGCCACCATGGGGATACGGTACGGCGTGGCCGCATACTGCACCCACTCCTTGGCCCCCGGTGTGCCCGCACTGATATTCACCAGCAGGTCCACCTGCTGAATGTTCTTCAGGTCGCGGGTCAGCGGGAGTTGCGAGACGCTCGTGCCGGAGACATCGGAAGCATACAGTTCCTTCAGGTCACTGACGACGACTTTAATCACACCTTCCGCTCCGGGCCGATAGCCCAGGTTGACATAGTCTTCCCCGTACACGTAATCCGGGAATTCCGTCTTCAGGATATCGATGTTCCGGCGCAGCATCGGCACACCCTGCGGCCATAAGGTCAGGAAGATCATTCGATGTCCCCGCAGAGCCGCATGCCGGGTAAAGGCGGCCGCCATCGGCTGCAGTTCTCCCTGGCTGGCCGGGTCGTAGTCGAAAGCCATCAGCACTAAAGAGCCCCGGGAGCTTTCATCCATGGCGGCATACACGTTCCGCACCATGTCGGAGGGTTCTTCCGGAAAACGAACCCCCTGCAGCAGCGGCACCGCCACGGCCAGCAGCATTAACAGGAAAATCCACCGCCGGTCGAGGTGGGCGAAGAATTCATACATGCTCAGGCCTCCCTGTCGCTGCCAAGGTACGATCGATCCACTCCCAGCAGCACCTTCAGCGACAGCGCTACAACTCCCAGCCCGATGCCGATCGTAATTGCCCGGTTCCCGGCGAGGTTGAACACGTTCATGATCACATCGGTCAGATAGTTCAGTTTAAGCCACGCCAGAGACTCCGGCAGATTACCGGTGAGATACACGCCGGCATAGGTCCGCCCCAGCAGCACGATAAACGCCGTTGCCAGCAGAATGGTGGCCTCCGTATTCTTCGCCCGAAACGCCCGGTAAGCCGCCGACGCAATATAAAAGGCCAGCATGGCAAACATGGTGGCTGCCAGCGGCAGGTAGACGTACTCATAAATCCACCAGAATCCGCCTCCGTGGGCGATATAATCTCCTGACCACGGATGGTTCGGGAAATCCTCCGCGGGGTGAACGCCGAACTTGCCCAGGCCGACGACCAGTGTCACCAGAAAGGCAAGAATCGTCACCACCGAGTAGCCCCAGCCCGGGCGGACATCGGAAATCTTCTGCAGATGCATCCGCAGCAGATTCGCCCCGCCCAGGATAAAGGCCACCGCGGCCAGGATATCAAACCAGATCATTGCCGTATCGCCCCAGGACTGGGTATACGGCACAAAATCCGCGGCGATCAGGACGAAGCCTGTAATCGCAGCAATGAACAGGGGAACTGTCCGCTTCATAATTTGTCTTCCTGCTCAGCCGCCGCCCAGCAGCGAGCCGGTGATAAAGTCGAACGTGGACTGAAGGGCCTGGTGCATCTGCGAATCGGGATTCGCATCGATTAACTGCAGCGCCGTGGCAACCAGGCAGCCGAAGATAATGAGAGCAGCCGCCATCAGCTTGCCGGCATCCTGCCCTTTGAGGCTGCCCAGCTGATGCGGTTCGCCGGAGAGGTACGCTGACGCGGCGAAAAACTCTTCGCCGATCAGCGTGTAGTCGCAGGCGGCGACGAAGAACGGCAGCTGCGCCGGCTGCGCCGAGCCTGCCACCTGGATGGCGCCGATCGAATTGCCCGTCTCGGCCAGCATCAGCGATTCCGCGAAGAACGAGCCCATGTAGAAGCAGGCGGCCGGTTTGTCCCGCACCATCAATCCGGTGAGATAGGCGACGTAGCCGAACTGCTCGTCGGTCAGGTAGGTGACGATGTCGTCGTTGTAGGCGTCGGGCCGACCGGCGGAGAGAAACGCCTCCTTGACGGTCTCGCGCCCGGTGGTCATCACCAGGGACTTGGACGTGGGCACCATGAGGGTCGTGTCGTACTCGGCCACGCTTTTGGCGATGCGCCCCAGGATGTTCATGGACGCCACCGTCTGCACGTCGTCCATGTCCAGGATGCCCGGCACATAAAGCACCGGCTTGCCCATCTCGGTGGCGCGGCCGATGGCCTCCTCCACCGCCTCCAAGCCCGCCAGCTTGCGGACGAACAGCTTTTTGCCCCGCTTGAGGCGCTCGATGAAGAAGATGATGAAAAACGAAAGCACGACCGCGAAGAAGATGAAGTTCAGGGAGTCGGTGTTGAAATACTGCGTCTTGGCGGCGACGGGCTCGGTGGGCTGCCCGTAGGCGAGGCTGGTGCGATCCGGGTTGGCCACCGCGACCAGATAAACGAAC